>DATHXE010000145.1:0-4889 GCA_035459845.1 Tepidisphaeraceae bacterium
CGGACGCGTCAGCAACGCGTTGCGTTGCAGCTATCTCTCGTCATTGAGGTTCCCGGTTTGCCCCTCGCGCCGCCCCACGCAGAATCGGTCCCCAACCCCTTCAGCGCGCGCCCACTTATCCACGACAAACCGTCGCGCCACCCCCCTTGGACCCCGCGTGGAAAACCTGTCCCACCCTGGCGCAAGTCCGATAACGAACTCGGCCGCAGGCGTCAGGCGCGAGACGTGATCGGACCCGCCCTGATGCGGCCGCCGGGCGCCCCGGAAACCGCGCATCAGGCGAGCCAACAACCCGTCCACATCAAGGGTCCGATAAGGACGAGTTCAACCCCTCAGCCCGATTGGACTTAGCGATTTTCACCCGATCTTATCCACAATGCGCCAGGACGCACCACCACGGATATGACCCTTAGACTTTTGCTCGTCTAGTAATGGCTGTACATTACGCGACCCGTTGTCGACCCGAACCTTGACTTGAATCTTCAAGGGATCGGTAGGCGGGGATACAAGATGTGAGTCGGACGAGAGAGTGATCGGACGAATTGGCCCGATCGCGAGAGCGAATCCGCCGATCGCGACCCCATCCGGTCGCCGGAAACCTGAAAGGCGTTCGTCATGAAAGTGATCTGCAACCGTGGCGCCCTGCTCGAAGCGTTGACCGTCGCCGGGACGGTCGTGGCCAGCCGCACGCCCAAGCCGGCCCTCCAGTGCGTCAAGCTCACGGCCGAGGGCAAGTCGCTCACCGTCAGCGCGACCGACCTCGAGGTCGCCATCCGCTACACCGACCACCAGGTGCAGATCGACGAGCCCGGCGAGGCCCTCGTGCCGGCCGACAAGATTCGCGACATCGTCCGCGAGTCGGTCGACGACACGATCTCGATCGAGACGACCGGCGACCAGGCCTTGATCAAGGGGGCCGATTCTCAGTTCAAGATCTTCACGCAGGCCGTGAGCGAGTTCCCGCCCGTGCCCGACTTCGAGGGCGAGCCGCAGTTCACCATCCAGGGGGCCGCGCTCAAGCAACTCATCGGCCAGACCCTCTTCGCCGCCGCCAAGGAGTCGAGCCGGTACGCGTTCAACGGCGTGCTGATGCAGGCCAAGGCGAAGAAGGTCGTGCTGGTCGCGACCGACGGCCGCCGCCTCGCCCAGGCCAATGGCGATCTGGTCTCCGACAGCCTGTCGAAGGACGGGGCCAAGGCGATCGTGCCGTCGAAGGCGCTCACGCTGATCGAAAAGCTGATCGACGACCCGGAAGAGGCCGTCGGCTTCCAGATCAAGGAGAACCAGATCCTGGTTCACACGAGCAGCGCGACGCTGACGAGCAGCTTGGTCGAGGGGCAGTTCCCCCCGTTCGAGGACGTGATCCCGCGCGACACCGATAAGAAGATGACCGCGTCGACGGCGGACTTTTTGGCCAAGATCAAGCTGGCCTCGCTGCTGACGACCGAAGAGAGCAAGGGCGTCCGCCTGACGTTCACGAAGAAGGGCCTGGTCCTCTCCAGCCGCAGCCCCGAATCGGGCGAAGCGACGGTGAACTTCCCCGCCAAGTTCGAGGGCACCGACGTCGAGATCGGCTTCAACCCGACGTTCCTGATCGAGTCCCTGCGCGTCGTGGACACGGACGAGATCACGCTGGAATTGACGGCCCCCAACCGCCCCGGCCTGCTCAAGGGCGGCCCGGATTTCCTGTACGTAATTATGCCGGTAAACCTGCAGTGAAAATGACGAATGACCAAATTCGAATGACGAATCAATGACGAAGCCCGAATGTCGAATGACAAAACGGCCGCCCGCAATCGCCCGGGCCCCGTTTCGTCATTCGTCCTTGGTCATTCGAATTTGATTCGTCATTCTGATTTCGTCATTCGTCATTCCCAACACATGCCTCCCCGCCCCGACCACGAGTTTATCGCCTTCCAGCGGATGGCCCGCCACAAGCAGACGCGCGCGCCGCAGACCCAGCCGGTGGGCGAGGCGCTCGTGTCGTTCTTCAAGCAGAACATCGAGAAGAAGCATACGAAGGTCGGGAAACTGACCGAGGCCTGGATCCGCCTGGTCCCGCCGACCCTGTGCGACCACTGCACGCTCGACGGCATGCACCGGGGGACGCTGACGGTGCTCGTCGATTCGTCGTCGCACCTGTACGAGCTGAAGCAACTCCTGCTGGCGGGCCTTGAGCAGCAGCTCGTGCTGGCGTGCAAGTCGGCGGGGCTGCGGAAGGTGACCCTGAGGGCGGGCCGGCCGGCGGACGTCCCGGACGAGCGCCCGCGGACGTGACGCGAATCCCACGGCGACTCCTGTGGAGTCCGACGCGCACGACCGTTTCAAAGATGCTTGGCCCCCGCAAATCCCGTCTCATATAGCCCGCCACTTGTGGCGGGGAAGCGCGGTGTCGCACGGCGACCGTCGTTGCGCGCTCGAAACGTTTCCCGCCACAAGTGGCGGGCTATATGAGACACGGCTCGGCGCGCGAGGCGTCATCGACTCGGTCGAACACCGTTTGCGCCGACCGCGCCCTGAATGACAATTGACCATTGACCATGGACAATTGACCCACCCATGTGCGGCTTCGCCGGCATCGTCTCCTGGTCCCACCGCCACCGCGTCGACCGCGCGGTGCTCGAGCGGATGAACGCGCGCATCGCCCACCGCGGCCCGGACGGCGAGGGGATCTGGCTGAGCCACGACGGCGAGCCGACGCCGGCGAACCCCCAGGTCGGCCTCGCCCACCGCCGCCTCGCCATCATCGACCTCGACCCCCGCGCCAACCAACCCTTCACCGACGACCGCGGCCGGTGGGTCGTCTACAACGGCGAGATCTACAACTATCGCGAATTACGCCGCGAGCTCGAACGTCTCCTGCCGGACTACCGCTGGAAGACCGAGTGCGATACCGAGGTGCTGCTGGCCGCGTACGAGGCGTGGGGCGACAAGTGCGTCGACCACCTGAACGGCATGTTCGCGCTGGCGATCTGGGACGGGCCGAAGGGAGAGCTGTTTCTGGCGCGGGACCGGATGGGGCAGAAGCCGCTATATTACACGACGGGGATGGGGTCGATCTGGACAGAATCGAGTTGGATCGCGTTCGCCAGTGAGATGCCGGCGCTGCACGAGGTCCGGCACACCGGACACCAGCTCACACCGACCGACGCGCCGTCGTTGCGCGAAGTGTTCGGTACCGAACGGGAACTCTCGAAGCCCGCGCTCGCGCAATATCTTCGCTGGGGTTGTTCCTCGCCCGCTGACGGACATTCGGTCATTCGAGGCGCGATTCAACTCGCGCCGGCTCACCGGCTATCGGTTTCCGCATCGCGTTGGGGGATGGGCAGGTACTTCGATCCGAACAGTGCTCCGAGGGGCACGACTGCCGACGTCGCCGCGCGTGCACTTACTCGCGAGCGCGTGACCCGCGCCGTCGAGCGCCAGCTCGTCGCCGACGTCCCGGTCGGGTGTTTCCTCTCGGGCGGCGTGGACAGTTCAGTGATCGCGAGTTCGATGTGCCGGCTTCGCGATCCGCGGGAAGTATTGACGTTCTCCATCGGGTTTGACGATGCGCGGTATGACGAGCGTCCGTACGCGCGTGCCGTCGCCGAGCACCTCGGGACGCGGCACCACGACTTCACCGTCCGCCCCAACGCGATCGACGACCTTCCCAAGCTCGCCGCGGTTTTCGGCGAGCCGTTCGCCGACTCCTCCGCGCTCCCCACGCACTACCTCGCGCGCGAGACTCGGGCCCACGTGAAGGTCGCCCTCAGCGGCGACGGCGGCGACGAACTCTTCGGCGGATACGACCGATATCGTGCCATGGCGATCGGCCAACGCTTCGCGCGCATGCCGCGCGGCGTGTGGCGGGTCGCCGCCGCGGTCGCCCGCGTGACCGGCGGCGCGAGTGCCCACCCCAAGAGCCTGCGGTCGCGCGTCCACCGCCTCCTTCGAACCGGCCACCTCGATCTCTGGCAGCGGTACGCGAGTTATCTGGAGCTATTCGACCGGTCGACGCTCAAAGAGCTGTGGCCCGACTCGGTCCAGTTCGATCCGCTCTGGGTCGGCGGCGAGTACGTCCTCGCGGCACATCACCGCGAGCCTGCCGAGGCCGCCGCTGCCGCCGACCGCGTCACCTATCTGCCGGACGACCTGCTGACAAAGGTCGACCGCGCTTCCATGCTCCACAACCTCGAGGTCCGCAGCCCGTTCATGGACCACGAGCTCGTCGAGTTCGCCGCCACGCTCACCACGCCGCAGCTTCTCAGGGGCAGCCCCAAGCGCATGCTCCGCGAGGCCTTCGCCGCCGACCTCCCCCCCTTCGTCTTCAAGCGCAAAAAGATGGGCTTCGCCGTCCCCATCGGCGAGTGGTTCCGCGGGCCGCTGCGGGCGATGTTGCGGGATCACCTGTTCGCCGCGGATTCCTTCGCGCGCGGACATTTCCACATGCCCGTCGTCGAGCGCCTGATCGCCGAGCACGAGGCGGAGCGGGTGGATCATTCGCAGCGGTTGTACGCGCTGCTTATGCTCGAACTGTGGTGGCGGACGATGCGCGACGACAGATAGCTGCAGGTCAACGACCTGCTGACGCGGCGATCTCGCTCGACACGTCCCTCCAACTCCGCGCGTCAGCAACGCGCTGCGTCGCAGCTGTCTACGTCACTTCTCCCCGCGCCCCACGTACGCCCGCAGCTCTGCGAGTTCCCGCTCGTACCCCGCCGACAAAATCGGGAACCGGCACCACGTCTTCGGGTCGAGGTTCTCGTCGTCCAAATGGAAGCTCGGCGCGTACCGCTCGCGCTTCCACTGGTTCCGGCAGAACAGGCGGAAGAATCGCTCGACCCACACCAGCAACTGCTCAGGCCCGTGCTGCGGGAACGTCGACCGCATCACCTGGTACACCTCGA
>DATHXE010000146.1:0-1583 GCA_035459845.1 Tepidisphaeraceae bacterium
TACCCGCGCCGCAACCGCGAACGCCTCGCTCTCGGTGCCGCTGCCGTCGAACCGGTACACCTCCAGCGAGTAGTTCCCGTCCGCCTGCAGGATCCACGACAAGTGCTCGAGGTTGTCCACGTCCGAGTCCGACTGTGCCACCGGCACGCCGTCCCGCAGCAGCGTCAGCGTGAAGTCCGCCAGCGTCGCCGACTGCCAGTAGCTGTCCTTCCCGTCCGGGCCGTTGTCGTTCTTGTCCTTGATCGCCACGTGCCGGTACCAGGCGAGCGTCGCGTCGACCCGCTGGCCGGCGTAGAACTTGCCGAGCTTGACGGGGTACGACTGGTCCTCCTTCAGGCTGGCGCGCTTCCACGTGTTGAGCGGGGTGCTCTTGCTCGACTGCTTGGCGTAGAGGCGGTAGGCCGCGACCCCGTCCAGCCGCCCCGCGCCCTGCTCCTCGTCCAGCGGCTGGGTGTACCGGAAGCCGTAATCGTCATCGCGCCGCACGCGCCGGGCGGCCCAGTCCTCCCCCTCGAACTTCTTCGCCTTCCCCGCGCTGGTCAGCACGACCGCCTTGAGCAGCAGGGGGTCCGTGGGGAGGTCCTTCGACTTGCCGTAGCCGATCAGCTGCGCCAGCACGCCGCCCACCATCGGGGCGGCGAAGCTCGTGCCGGTGCCGGCGTAATAGTTCGCCCGCTTCTCCCAGTTCGCCGCCGCCAGATCGATGTTCGCCCCGGGCGCCACCAGGTCCGGCTTCGTGCGCGCGTCGGTCGGCTGTGCGTAGTTGCTGAACCACGTCACGCGGTTGTAGTCGGCCCGCCCCTTGGCCCCGGCCGCGCCGGTCGCCCCCACCGCGTACCCGTTGTAGCTCCCGCCCGGCGCCTGCGCGACGGCCGTGTCGTTCTCGTTCCCCGCCGCCGACACGACGTTCACCCCGTACCGCTCGGTCACGTAGTCCGCCATCAGGTTGAACTTGTCGGTCAGCGCTCCCTTGCCCAACCGGTTGCCGAGCGAGAGGTTCACGACCTTGGCGTTGTTCTTGACGGCCCACCCGAGCCCGTTGCCCGCCCACAAATCGGAGATCTGGTCGTCGGCGGTCGTGATCCGGCCGTTGAGGATCTTCGCGGCCGGCGCGAACCCGTTGAAGTAGTTCGCGTCGTGCCCCACGAGGATCGACGCGATGCCGGTCGCGTGGCCGGTGGCGCCCTTGTCGTCGTCGACCGTGTTCTGGCCCGTGAAGTCTTTCGACAGCGAGATCGACCCGCGGATCGCCGGGTGGGACACGTCGATGCCCGCGTCCAGCACGGCGATCGTCACCCCCTTGCCCGTGCCCAGGTAGACCTGCGAGTCGAACCCGTTGGTCGCGCGCAGCCCGAGCTCGGGCACCGTCGGGCTGGGCGCCTTGGTGGCGGCGGTCGCGACCGGCGCGACGGCCAAAGCGAGCATCAGGGCGGTCTTGCGGAGCAGGGTCATAGCGGTCGCACCAAACGCGCGGCGGTACGTCTTGCGATCGCGCGCGGGCGTAATCGCTCATCGGCGCACGCGCCGCGCGCGGGCGAATCTTGGGGCGCGTCCGATAAGGGTCTTTCGGGTGCCATGCCTTC
>DATHXE010000147.1:0-6739 GCA_035459845.1 Tepidisphaeraceae bacterium
CATCGCCCGGGGGCGGCTGCTCCCCTTCCCCAGTGTTCTCGTTGCCGCACGTCGCCGGCGCCTCGCCCAGCGCCCGCGTGCCGCACGCCGTCGGGTGCGCGGCCGCCAGCGCCCCCGCGTCGATCGGCTCGGCCGGCGCCACGTACTTCACCAGCACGTCCACGAACCCGTGCACCGTGCCGAGCGTCGCAATCTGTTGCAGTAACTGCACGCCCCCGTTGTGCGCCAGCACCGCCCGCACCAGCCGGCCGATGACTTGGCGGCGCGCCGGATCCGGCGCGGCCGACGAGACGACCAGGGGCTTGCCGAACAGGTAGTCCACCAGCGTTTCCACCCGCCACCCGATGTCGTTCTCGATCACCACTTCCTTCCGCGCCCGCCCGGTCTGGGCCGCGTCGGCGAACGGCTCGGCGCCGGCGCGCACGCCGGTGATCCGCGACGGCAGGCCCCACTCCTGCGCCTGTCGGTACGGCCGCTCGGAGCCCTGCCCGCTCCCGACCGAGTCGCCGCCGGCGACCACGCGCATCGGGTTGCGGTAGTACGCCCAAAGCCGCCGGTGCCGCGGGCGGTCGGCGTGCAGCAGTCGGCGGAGCCCGGCCTCGAGGCGGGCCGGGTCGATCGCGGGCGTCGTGACGTCGGTGGGCATGTTTCGGTCTCCGGTAAGGCGCTGCTCGGGGATGAGTAGTGCTTCCGAAAGACCGGGGGGCGTCACCGCGGCGTGACGAGGCGTGCGCCTTTTCAGTGGCACCGCGACGGGCCGATCCGGCCGAAAAAATCTGCCGCCGGCGGGTTTTGTTTCCACAGACCGTAGCGCGGCCGGTCCGCGGCGTGCGCATCGGTCACGCCCGTGCGCACGCGTGACGCGCCGTGCGCCCCCTTGTCGCGCCGCGCGCGCCTCGCCTATCCTTGCCCACCGTGATCGACCGCATCCTCGCCAGCGTCCGCCCGGCCGTCCGCCACCGCGTGTGGGTGATCTCGGACCTCCAGCAATCCGTGCCCGCCGAGGCGAAGCGGTGCCTGACCGCCGCCGTCGCCGATTTCACGTCGCTCGACATGCCGCCCGAGCAGATCTGGTATCTCGGCGACGCCGTCGAGGGCAATTCGCTCCCGCACCTCGAAGAGATGGCGGCCATGCAGGTCGAGGTGCTGTCGGCCCTCCGCGCCCCCGTCCGCTACGTCCTGGGCAACCACGACTTCGACCACCTCCGCGACACGCGGTTCGCGACGAAGCGCCACGCGATCTTCCACGACGCCGTCCGCCGCACGCCCGGTTGGCGGACGACCGAGTCGATCGACCAGTTCCACTTCGTCGACCGCATCGGCCCGTTCACGGTCGTGTTCCTGTCCGACCACGCCGCCGCCGACGACGGCCGCTGGTACACGACCCACGGCGTCGTCCACGGCGACCGCGCGGCGTACCCGCACTCGCCCGCCGACTACCGCGCGCTTCGCGACGAAATCGCCAAGTTTGACGGCCCGGTCATCACCTGCGCCCACTACGCCTTCGCCGGCGGGAACCGCCCCAGCCCGCTGATGGACCAGATGCTCCCGCTCCCCGCCAACGTGCGCCTGCACCTGTACGGCCACGCCCACATCGGTGACGCCGCGTGGGCCGGCAAGGACCTGTTCCGCAAGCTCGCCTGCGTCGACGACCACCCCGTCGTCCAGGCCGACGTCGCCAGCCTCGAGGACGCCCGCGGCAGCGCGATCCGCTCGGCGGTCCTCGAGGTCTACGACGACTCGTCTCTCGGGCTGTACTTCCGCAACCACTCGACGCGGCGGTGGGAGGACCTCCTCGTCCTCGACGGCCAGCGATTCGCGGCGCGCTGAATCGCCACCGGGTAACTAAGAGGAGAATTGGCCACTGACCCACACAGATCAGGTCGGGAAATCTGTGCTCATCTGTGTGAATCTGTGGCTGATTCGGTCTTCCTCTGCGCCTCTGTGAGCTCTGTGGCAATTCCCCCGCCTTCGACGCCCACCCCCGCCCGCGGTATAACAGGGCGTCACTCAACCGAGGGAGCCCGGAGATGGCGAAGTTCGCGGAAGACGCGGGGATGGATCAGATCGCGGCCCTGAAGAAGAAGGTCGCCCACAAGCAGGTGAACCTGCTCGAGCCCGGCCCGGGCACGCCGTGGGAGGACCGCGGGTCCGCCGGCGCCGTCGGCGCGTTCTTCAAGACGGTTGCGATGGCCTTGTCCGCCCCGCGCCGCCTGCTCGCGCTGATCCGCCGCCCCGAGACGCCCGGCGACGCGCGCGTGCTGACGATCATCTACGGCGTGTTCTGGGGACTCGGCTGGTGGATCCAGGATTTCCTCGGCTACCAGAAGCTGCAGGACCCGCCGCGCGGCCAGGACCCGATGATGATGTCGGAGCTGCTCCGCGTCTGGCTGATCCACATGGCCCTGGCGGTCGGCGGCGCGTGGGTCCTGCTCAACCTGGTCACGCAGGTGTTCCACAAACTCGTGTCTCAGGGCCAGCAGGGGGCCAAGGCGCCGCCCGTCCTGATCTACAACGTCTTCGCGTACCTCATGGCCCCGAGCCTGTTCGCCCTGATCCCCTTCGGCATCGGCCCGGCGGTCGCGGTCGTCTGGATCGTCCTCCTCTGGGCGACCGCCGGTTCCGGCCGCCTCGGCCTGACGTTCGGCAACGGCCTGGTCTGCACGCTCATCTCCGCCGGCCTGGTCCTCGGCGGGGCGGTCGGCGTGTACTTCGGCGTGCTCAAACTGCTGTCGGCGCTGGGGTACGTCTGATCGCGACTACGCGCATATAGCTCTAGGTCAACGACCTGCTGACGCGTGCGACCCTCAGATTCGTGCCGGCGCTCACCGCGCGTCAGCAACGCGTTGCGTTGCAGCTTCCAGTCTCAACGTGATGTCAGAAGACGCGACCACCCCCGCCCGCACCCGCCTCCTCCACCGCGTCGGAAAGAAGTTCGCCGTCGTCACCGAGGACGTCCGCGTCGGGCCCATCCCGCTCCGGTTCACCCGCGTCGCCGACCCGAACCGCGTCCTCGACGAGATGGCCGACGCCGAGGCCCTCAAGGAGAAGCTCGGCCACCCCCGCCGACCGGGCGACGAAGTGCACCTGCCCTATTGGGCGGAGTTGTGGGACAGCGCCTACGGCGTCGCGACGTGGATGGTGAACAGATGGCAGAGAGGGGGCGGCAAGGTGAGCGGGGGAGGGGGAGAGACACACGTGAGCGGCGCCATGACCGGCATGAACGTCCTCGACCTCGGCTGCGGCATGGGCCTGACCGGCACCGTCGCCGCCGCCATGGGGGCGCGGGTGACGTTCGCCGACCTGTCCGCCGACGCGCTCCTGTTCGCCCGCCTCAACTCGCTCCCCTTCGCCGATCGCGTCCGCACGCGGCAGCTGAACTGGCGCACCGCCCGCCTCGAGGAGCGCTTCGACCTGATCATCGGCGCCGACATCCTCTACGAGCGCGGCCAGTGGATGTACGTCGAGCCCTTCTGGCGCGGGCACCTCAAGCCCGACGGCGCGGTGCTCCTCGGCGAGCCCGGCCGTGCCACCGGCGACTACTTCATCGACTGGATCGCGAGTTGGCCGTGGACGCTGGAACGCACCGAGCAACCCGTCCCGACGCGGGAGAAACCGATACGGTTGTTTGTATTGACGGGTAAATGACCGCGCGGCGCGCCTGCCGCTTGCGGCTTAGCGACTGTGAGAATCGCACCCGCATCGACCGCGCAAAAGAAAACACCCGGCGCATCTAGCGCGCCGGGTGTCCGGTTTTCAAAAATACGGAATGATCCGCCTGTGCCGTGTGAGGGGGTGTTTGGTCAAACCCAAAAGAACAGGTGGGTGATACGCCGATCGGGAGGGTTCTCCCGACTTTGACAAGCCTTTCGGATCCCGACAATGAGCGTCCGCCGCGGGCAATACATCACACGCGACGGGGCTCGCGGGCTTGCGGCCGGCAAGCGACGATCCCCATGGGTTTGCTTATCGGTTTGCCAAAATCTATCCCTCAAATCACGAACACCGCAGAACACGTCCGTATGCCGAACTATATCGTCCTCCCGAATCGCGGGCAATCAAAGAAAGGATAGACTTTCTACGGCTTTTCGCGGGAAAAGTTCTCGAGATTACGCTTGCATCGAGGGAAACATCGGGTCGCAAAGACGTCTGGTACGGTGGGCACTGCCCACCGTTATTTCTTCGCGCGACCTCGCGTCGTCCACGACACCGCACGACGGACGCGCGCAAACAAAACCCACGGAGCTTGCTCCGTGGGTTCGCTTCGTTTTGACGTAAATTGAAGAGGACCCGACTAGAACGGAGGCGCCTCCCCGCGCTTCCACCAGTCCGCGTCATCCTTCTTGGGGCGCTTCTTTTTCTTGGGCGCTTCGGAGTCCTCCGGCAGGATGTCCCCCGTGTCCTCGCCCAGCAGCGGGGCGTTGTCCTCGCCGTCCTCCTCGCCCCCGTCCGTCTCCCGGACGATCCCCGCCAGCGACAGCGCGAACAGCGGGCTGATCGCCTTCAGCGTCGCCACGTCCTCTTCGCGGAACGGTGTCTTCGCGTCCCGGAACAGCACCACGACCGCCAGTGACTCGGCCAGGTACGTGCAGTTCATCGCCAGCACGTCGTGCCCGGTCATGAACGGCGCCTCGTCGGGCGTCAGCTTGCGCGCCAGCGCGTCGCCCGACAGGTGCACCAGGTTCTCCTTCAGCGCCAGCGGCACGATTCCCTTGCGGAGCGCGTCCGTCAGGGCCTGCTCGCCCGGCACCGTGTACTTCATGTACGCCCCGAGCTGGAACGTGTCATCGTCCCCCGCGAGCCAGACCGCGATGTTCGCGTACCCCAGCTGCCGCAGCACCCAGTCCATCGTGTGACACAGGAGCTGCTCGAGGTCGCGGGCGTCGTTCAGCACGTGCTTGTACGACTCCTGCACGCGCACCAAATCGAGTTGCTTCGAGAGCTCCCCGTACGCGTTGATCAGGTCGTTGCACAGCAAATCGACCTTCTTCGAGACGGTCTTGCGGGCGTCATTCAGCCGGCGGACGGCCCGGCGGAGCGTCGCCTGCCGCTTCTCGTTGCGGGCCCCCGCGGCGGCGCGGGCGAGCGCCGCCTTGGCACGGTCGGTCAGGTCACGGGCGCTGAACGGCTTGGACACGAAGTCGGCCGCCCCCTCGCGGAGCGCCTCGACCGCGCAATCGGTCGACGGGCTCCCCGTGATCACGATCGCCTGCGCGTGCGGCTGGTGCAGGTGCATCACCGGCAGCAGGCTGATGCCGTGGCCGTCCGGGAGGTGAACGTCCGTCACGACCAAATCGATCTTCTGCGACTCGAGCACCTTGCGGGCCTGGGCGATCGAGCTCGCCGGGATGAGCCGGCAGTTCAGGCCCTTGGCGACCGTGTCGCCGATCATTTCGAGCAGGGCGGGCTCGTCGTCGACGACGAGCACACGCGGGCGGGCCGCAACGGCTTTCGCCGTGCTGGATTTGGTCGGGGCCATGTTTGCACTCTCTCCCGGAAACAACTCGTCGAAGGATGAAGGAGGAAGGATGAAGGATGAAACGGTCGACTCGCGTACGACATGCCCTCGCGAGTCCAATTCATCCCATCACGCACCCACAGACTTCCTCACCATTCATCCTTCTGCCTTCATCCTTGACTTCTAAGCCTGCCGTCGCTGCTGCGGGGCCTTGATCTCCTCGCCCGGCCGCAGCGCCGCCGCCGGCAGCAGGATCGACCCGCGAGTGCCCTTGCCCGGGCGACTCTCGAGCCGCATCGTCCCGCCGCTCGACTCGATCCACCGCAGGGCCTTCGCCAGCCCCATGCCGCGCCGCCGGCCCGCCGGTTTGCTCGAGAAGAACGGGTCGAACGCCCGCTTGAGCGTCTCCTCGTCCATCCCGCACCCGTTGTCGGCCACCGTCAGCGCCACCCGCTGCCCGTACGCGTCGTACGCCGCGTGGATCGTCACGTGACCCTTCCGCTCGTCCGTCGCCTGGATCGCGTTGCTGATCACCTCGACCAGCGCCGCCTTCACCTGCTGCGGGTCCACCGTCACAGGCGGGATATCCGTCATGGTCACTTCAACCGATCTATCGGCCGGATCCGACAGCAACTTCGCATCGTGCAGCGCACGATCCACGATCTCCGACAGGTCCGTCTCGACGACCTTCGGCGGGACCGGCTTCGCGAACGCCATCAGCTCCGTGATGATGTCGGTGATCACGTGCGCCTGGTCGCTGATCGTCCGCGCCGCCTGCTTCAGTTTCGGCTCCTCGAGCTGCGACGCCAACAGCTGCGACCGCCCGCTGATCACCGCCAGCGGGTTGTTCATCTCGTGCGCCGCCCCCGCCGCCATCTCGCCTACCGTGATCATCGTCTTGGAGCGCAAGATCTCGGTCTGCGCCGCCTGCAGCCGGCGGTTGGCGTCGGCCAACTGCTCGGCCAGTGCCCGGGCCTCCTCGCGGATCTGGCTCGTCCGCAGCGTCAGGCTCCACCCGGTCGCCAGCGCCATCAACTCCTGCACCTGAGGCGACAACCGCTGGCTCTCGCCCGACCGCGCGCCCCACAGCACGCCCCCGATGCACTGCTGGTCCGCGTCCAGGCAGATCCAGAACCGCTGCTCTTCTCCCAGCCGCGGCGACACCGCCGACAGCAGCCACTCCAGCGAATCCCCGCACGCGAGCACCGGGCCCTCGCCGCCCGCCGGCCGAACGATCGCCTTCGGGCAATCCACCACCGTCTGCTCGAACACGTCCCCCTG
>DATHXE010000148.1:0-6230 GCA_035459845.1 Tepidisphaeraceae bacterium
GGCGACGCAGGTCAACCCCGCCCGGCCGCCCGCCGCGCAGCCGAACCCGCCGAGCAAGCCGCGAACGCCCGCCCTGCCGCCGCCCCCGCCCCCAGGCGCGCCGCACACCTACGCCCCCAACCCCTACGCCCAGTACGGCCCGCCGGGCGGGGGCGGGGCGTCGGCGTACAAGTGGCCGCTGATCATCGGGGGCGCCGCGCTCCTGCTGATCGTCATCATCATCGCGATCGCGGCGTCGTGAACGTACCGCGGCACGGAAGTGCCACGCGGCCCCGTCAGACGCGGGCACCGACGCCCGTCTGCCTCCCCGGTGGCCCGTTGACAACGCCGGCCGATCGCCTATGCTGGACGATCCGGGCGGTGCGCGGCGACGTGCCCGTCCGGACGCCGGTTTCGCAAGGAACCACCGGGGCGTAGTTCAGCTTGGTTTAGAACGCCAGACTGGGGGTCTGGAGGTCGCAGGTTCGAATCCTGTCGCCCCGATACGATTGCCAAACGAGTCCCCTCCCAAGCGGGGACTCGTTTCTTTTTTGCCCGCCATCGCCGCCGCCCCGACGCGCCCGCGCAGCCCAGAACGGCAGGGCCGCTTCAGCGACCCTGCCGTCCCGGGCGTACAAATCGATCGCCATCAGTGACGCGAAGCGCGACTCCGCAGATCAGCGGTGCCCGTGGTCGTGACCCGCGCCGGCCGGGGCCGCGGTCCCGCCCGACTCGATGAACGCGAGCAGATCGAGGATCTCGTCCTTCGTCAGCGGGGCCAGCAGGCCCTGAGGCATGGCCGACTGTTTGGACGGCGCCTGCTCGGCGATGTCGGCCTTGGCGACCCGCGTCACGTCCTTGGGCGCCAGCGGGTTCTGGATCACGTCGATGCCGCCGGCGTCGGTCTTGACGATCGACCCGGTCACCACGTCGCCGTCGGTCAGGCGGATCGTCCAGAGCTTGAAGTTCTCGTTGATCTCCGCCGACGGCTCGAGCATCTGCTGGAGCAGCTTCTGGCCGCGGTACTTCTCGGCGACCTTCGCCAGGTCGGGCCCGATCGCCACGCCGTGCCCGCCGGCCGTGTGGCACGACGCGCACTGGCCCTTCATGAACGCGGTCATGCCCTTGACGCGGTCGCGCGACTTGAGGTCGGCCGAGACTTTGTCGGCGTCCGCGGCGAGGTCGGACAGCTTCCACTCCGTGAGTTGCACCGGCTTCTGCGACGCCCGGATCTTGTCGGCCTCGGCCTTGTCGGCCGCGACGATGAACAGGCCGTTCATCGTCCCCGCGTGGCCCGGGAACGTGCAGACGTACGGGTACGCGCCCGGCTTCGCCGGGGCGACGAACTCGACCGCCTGTTCCTTGCCGTAGTCGACCAGCTTGATCGCCCAGAGGATCTCGGGGCTCTCGGGCACGAACCCGAGCTCGAACCCCTTGGCGCCCAGGTCGGCCGCCTTGGCCGCGACCTCCTCGAGCTTGCCCGGGTTGACCATCAGGATGTTGTGCGGCATGAAGTCGACGTTCGCGAACGTCAGGCGGACCTTCTTGCCCGGCTTGAGCACGACCTCCTTCACGTCGTACATCATCCGTTCGGGGATCGTCGCGATCCGGACGGTCGTGAGCTGCGGCGTGTCCGACAGCACGCCCGACTTGACGGCGGCCACCTCGGGCGCGTCGGCGACCACGCCCCCGCGCTCACCGGCCGCGCCCGTCGCCCACACCTGCCGCGAGAACGCCGCCGCGTGCCGCGCGTGCGGCTCGGGCGACTCCAGCAGCGCCGCCAGCAACTCCGGATTCTTCACGTTGTGCTGCTGGAACAGCCACAGCGCCTCGAGCAGGTGGTGCGCATCCTCCTTCTTCTTCGGGTCGAACTGCTTGACCCACTCGCGCGCCGCCGCCAGCACCTCCTTGGTGTCCCGCCCGCTCAGCTCGACGCGCGTCCGGTGCCGCACCCCGTCGACCGGGTGCTTGAGGTTTTCCAGCAGCGCCGGGATCGGCTGGCCGTCGATCGCCACCGGCTTCTGCAGCGGCCGGTCGGTGTTGACGATCCGGTAGATCCGGCCGTGCTGGTGGTCGCGGTTCGGGTCGCGCACGTTGTGCTGCATGTGCCCGATGATCACGTTCTGCCAGTCGCTCAGGTACAGCGCCCCGTCGGCCCCGAAGATCGCATCCGTCGGGCGGAAATTCTTGTCCGCGCTCATCATGAGCCCGCGCGACTTGTCCTCGGCCTTGGACCCGTCGGCCTTCTCCACCGTCACGGTCAGCTCCTCGCCCGACGGCTCGCCCCAGACGGCGCCGGTGGCCGCGTTGCGGTCCAGCCGGTACTGCTTGACCCCGCGGAACCCGATCACGTTGCAGATCAAAAAGTCGCCCTGCATCGCCTCCGGGAAGTTGGCGCTGGAGACGATCTCGTTGGCGCAGACCGGGCGGACCTCCTTCTTGAGCAGCTCGTGCATCTTGAACCCCTTGGCGTCCGGGCGAACCTGGAACGCCCGGCCGGTCGTCCCGTCCGTCGCGTACTGGTTGCCCCAGTAGTCGAACGAGATCCCGTGCGGGTTCGGCCCGTTGTTGGCGTGCGGCGTGACCGTGAACCGCCGCGGGTCGAACCGGTACATCGACGATGCCGACGTCCGCAGCGACGGCCCCCACGGCTGCTCGTGGTTGTGCACCATGAACACGCCGCTCTGCCAGTAGATCCCGCCGTCGGGCCCCATCGTCAGGTTGTTCGCCCCGTGGTGCGTGTCCGACGAGTCGAGCCCTTGGAGGATGACCTGCCGGTAGTCGGCAACGCCGTCCCCGTCGGTGTCCTTGAGGAACAAGAGCTCCGGCGGGCAGGTGACGATCACCCCGCCGTTCCAGAACTCGAACCCGAGCGGATTCTGCACCTTGGCGAACTCCGTCACCCGGTCGGCGACGCCGTCGTTGTCGTCGTCGTGGAACGTCAACAGCGCGTCGTTCATCGGCTTGCCCGGCTCCCACTTCGGGTACGTCGGCCAGACCGCCGCCCAAATCCGCCCCTTCGCGTCCACCTGCATTTGCACGGGGTTGGACAACTGCGGGAACTTCTTCTCGTCGGCGAACAAGTTGACCTTGAACCCCTTGGCGACCGCCATCTGCCCGATGCCCTCCTGGCCGCCCACGTACTTGAGCACGCCCTCCTTCTCCGCGCTCGAGCTCTTGCTCTTCCCGCCGACGTTCGACACGACCGGGATCGGCGCCGGCACCTTCGAATCGTCGACCGGCTCGTCCTTGCCGGCCGCCCGGGCCCAGACCCGCGCGTCGCGGTTGGCGGTCATCACGTCGAGCATCGCCTGCTCGTGCTGCAGGACGACCGCGTTGGTCTGCCCGTCGACGAACGCGAGCGTCGACCGCCCGCCCCACACGTCGTTGCCGTCGCGAGCGCGGTACCGGTTGTTCCAGTGGTAATCCTTGTCGATCACGGCCTGCCGCAGCGCGTCGAGCCCGGCCGACGCCGACACGGGTCGGCCCAGCAGCCCCCGCGCGATCACCTCGGCGAGTTGGCGGTTCCCCTCCTCGGTCAGGTGCACGCCGTTGATCGTCAGCGGCTTGCCCCCGCCCGCCGCCGCCGACTTGTACAGTTCGAGCGACGGGTGGAACAAATCGACGAATGCTACGCCCGCCTCCTTCGCCGCCGCCTCGGTCGCCTTCGTGTACGCGGCGAGCTGGACGTTATGGGCCTTCCCGTCGGGCAGGTTCGGGTTCCGCGTGTCCTCGTGCGCGATCGGGCTGAACAGGACGATGCGCGGGAACGTGCGGCCGTTCGGCTTGGCGCCGCGCGTCTTGCGGACGAACTCGACGAGCGTCTTGCGGTACGCGTCGGCCTTGTCGACCCCGTCGAACGACTCGTTGTGCCCGAAGAACGCGAAGACCACGTCCGGCTTGACCTGTTGCAGGTACTTGGTCATCGAGATGTGCCCGCCGCTGCGCGGGAACGCGTCCGGCCGGTCGCCGCTGGCGCTCATGTTGCGGAACCGCACCTGCTGGTCGGGCAACTGGCTCTGGATCAGCGTCTCCATCCACCCGTCGTGCTGCATGCGGTCGGGCAGGCCGTTGCCGAGGATCGCGACGACCTCGCCCTTGCCCAGCGCGAACGGGGCCGGGTCGCGGTAGTCGGCCGGCACATCGGCCAGCGCGGCGTCGTCGGCCGAGGGCTTCGGCTTCTTCGCGTCCGGCTTCGCCTTGCCGCCGCCGCCCGCCGCCACCTTCGCAGCCGTACCCCCCGCCGGCGCGCCGGGCTTGCCGTCGTACGCGAGGTACGTCGCCGCGCCCTGCTTCTTGACGTCGATCACCATCGCCTGCGGGGCCGCGTAGTCGGCCGCCCGGAACACCGGCTTCCGCTCCGCGTCGAGCAGCGTCAGCGTAAACCCGGCCAGCCGGGCCTCGAACCCGCTCCGGTTCCAGATCCCGACCGTCTCGACGTCGACCTCCTTGCCGAGGTCGACCTCCCACCACGGGTTGGCCGTGCCCGCGTTCTCGGTGTGCGTCTGTCCGCCCTTGCCGAAATTCGGGTCCTTATTGCCGTCGAGCGCCCGCGCCGCCGCCGCGCCGCCGTACGTGCTCGATTGCGTGGCCTTCCCCTGGTTCGCGACGTTCTTGCCGCCGCTGATCACCTCGACCTCGGCCAGCGTGAGGATCCGCTTGTCGCCCGGGAGCTCGATGCGGACGAACCGCGCGGGCTTGCCGGTGACCACCGGGCCGGTGAGAGCGACCGCCGTGGGCGGCTTGGCGGCGGGCTCGGCCGCGTGCGCGCAATTTCCGAGGGTTACCAGGGCGAGAACGACATGTTTGAAAGTTCGAATCAATGGGCCTCCGCTTCCCCCATTAACACGCACGCCCCGACGATGTTTACCGACCGCGATACGCGTCCGGGCGGGCGCGGTCGGTATGCTAAGGGCGAACGCGGTAAATCGACACATCCGCCTCGTCCGGCCGCCACCCGGGAAGGGCGTGACAGTCGTAACGAGTCGAGGCGGCTCCATGTCTAGGGGATTGCGCCGCGCACGATTCCGCATTCCCCCCGCCGACCCAGGGAGACTAGACTTCGCGAGCGTCCGCGCGCCCCCCGGAGGGAATCGTTCTGAGTTCGCCCGCCGTCGACAACCAGGGATCGCCGCAACCGTCCCCGTCCGCCGCGCCGGCCGGGGAGATGGCCGCGCGCGTCCGCGCGTTCGACTGGGCCGCCACCCCGCTCGGGCCGATGGCGCAATGGCCGGAGGCGCTGCGCGTCGCGGTCGACATCTGCCTGAGCAGCCGGTTCCCCATGTTCGTCTGGTGGGGGCCACAGTTGGTCAACATCTACAACGACGCGTACGTCCCGATCCTCGGCAAACGCCACCCGGCGGCGCTCGGCCGCCCGGCGCGCGACACGTGGGCCGACATCTGGGCCGACGTCGGCCCGCAGGCCGACGCCGTCATGCGCCGCGGCGAGGCCACGTGGAACGAGCGCGTCAAGCTCGTCATGGAGCGCAACGGGTACCCGGAGGACACCTACTTCACCTGGTCCTACAGCCCCATCCGCGACGCGTCGGGCGCGATCGCCGGCCTGTTCTGCGCCTGCACCGAGGAGACCGAGCGGGTCCGCGCCGAGGCCGCCCTGCACACCAGCGAGGAGCGCCTGGCCCTGGCGATCGGGTCGTCCGACCTCGGCACCTTCTATTGCCCGATGCCGCTCGGCCGGATCGAGTGGAACGACACGTGCAAGGCGCACTTCTGGCTCCCGCCCGACGCCGACGTCGACTTCGACCTGTTCTACGCCCGGATCCACCCCGACGACCGCGACCGCACCCGCCAGGCGGTCGAGCGGGCCGTGTTCGGGCACGGGCCGTACGACGTCGAGTACCGCACATTCGCCCCCGACGGCCGCCAGCGGTGGGTCCGCGCCAAGGGCCGGGCCTACTACGACGACGCCGGCAACCCCGTGCGGTTCGACGGCATCACCCTCGACGTGACCGAGCGGCGGCGGGCCGAGGACGCCCTGCGCGACAGCGAGCGGCGGTTCCGCGAGATGGCCGACACGGCCCCCGCCATGCTCTGGGTGACCGAGCCGGACGGGTACTGCTCCTTCCTCTCGCGCGGGTGGTACGAGTTCACCGGCCAGACCGAGCAGGAGGGGCTGGGCTTCGGCTGGACGAACGCCGCCCACCCCGACGACCGCGAGGCTGCGGGCGAGGCGTTCGTGGCGGCGAACGCGGGGCGGGCGGCGTACGCGGTGGACTTCCGCGTCCGGCGGG
>DATHXE010000149.1:0-6017 GCA_035459845.1 Tepidisphaeraceae bacterium
GCGCAAACGCTCACCGAAACGCAAACGCAAACGGCTCGGACGGAGCCTCGCCCTCCCGGATCGCCTGACCCCGGCGCAGCCGACCCGGGCACCCCCGAGCGCCCGTGGCGCGTCTTCCTCTGGCTCGGCCTCTGGCTGATCCTCCCCGTCTACTTCGTCTACTGCCGGTCCGTCGTCGACTTCGTCGCGCCGTCGGCGTGGTGGCACGAGGCCGTCGAAGCCGTCGCCGGGCCAGGCTGGGTCCGCGACGGGGCCGTCGGGGCCGCGTTCTACTGGATCCTTTCGCTCGCCATCGTCGGCGTCGCCGCCGGCGTCTTTTACTCGCCCCGGTTCCGGCGGATCGCGCTCTGGTCCGTCCCCGCGTTCGCCCTGCTCCTCCTGGGCGTGGCGATCCTCCGCACGGGCCTGCCATCCCCGGACGTCGACTGGGCGCGGTACCTCCTGGCGCCCCTGCGCTGGTGGGCCGACACGATCACCGCCCCGCACGTCCTGACCGGCCTGGCCGTCGTGCTGCCCGGCGTGCTCGTCTACTACGCCGGCCGCACCTGGCCGCGCCGCCTGTCGCGCGTCGCGCGCTTCGTCGCCGTCGTCGCCGTCCTCTACGGCGCGTGCTGGATCGTTTACGCGGTCAACCACGGCAAGCTCGTCAAAGAGGTCGGCCAGGTCCTCGAGCGCGGGGGCGGCACGCTCCCCGCCGACGTCCGCGCCGCCCTCGCCCAGCAGCGGTACGCCGACGCCTACCGCGCGATGACGCTGCCCAACGACCCCGCCGCGACCGCCGCGGAAAACGCCGACCGCGCCCGGTCCCGCGCCACCGTCGCCGCGATCAAGCAGCAACTGATCCGCCCCGGCGGCGTCTGGCAGTCGATCTTCATGCCCCGCTACTTCGGCTTCGTCTACGTCGCCTTCTGCATCGCCCTGGTCGTGCTCCTCATGCGCCTGCCCACGCGCCCGCTGCGCATCGCGGCCATGACCCTCCTGATCGGCGTCAACCTCGCCCAGTTCGGCGGCCGGGTGTTCGCCGGCACCGAGCCGCCCCTGCAACACGTCGCCCGGGAGATGTGGGAGACGGATACGACCCACAATCGCAGCATCGCCCAGCTCTGCCTGCCGCCGGAATTTCTGACCGCTCCCAATCGCGCCGACGTGATGAAATCGATCCGCGACGCGGGCGCCTCCGACCCCGCCAACCTTCTGCACTACGCGATCCTCGGCGGCAACCCCAACACGCGCGTCTACGTCAACGACTCCCCCCTGCGCGGCGCCGGTCACCCCGGTTTCGGCACCCTCAACGGCCAGCAGGGCAAGTACTACCTCGGCCTCGAGCGCGGCTACTACCTCCACCCCACCGAGTGGAAGCGCATGGCCTTCCCCCTCGACATCACCCGCACGCGCCGCTCGGGCGGCGGCCTCGGCCTCCGCGCCGTCGCCTCCGAAGCCCAGCAGGCCAACGCCCGCCGGATCGTCGTCTGGGAGAAGTACAACGCCCACCCACCGGACGGCCCGCGCGACCCGTCCTTCAACCCCTCCACCACGCGTGCCGACGAGCTAAGCCCCCTGCTCGGCCCGGGCTGGAAGCTCGTTCACGCCCGCGAGTACCCCGTCCGCTTCCACTGGACCTGGGAAGACCTCTACGTCTATAAGCGGTTCGAATACGTGAAGGAATGACCGCTCCGAGCGCAATGAAGAACCCACGGCGCGAACACCGTGGGCTTTCTTCGTCGTCAGTACCGTTGAAGTCTTACCCGACCATTTCCGTCGACGTCGACCGCGTGTGCGCCGGCGCGTCCGACGCCGGGAACGACTCCATCGACGCCTCGTCCACCTCGTCCTGCGGCGTCTGCCGCGAGCCCCGCTGGTCGTGCTGGTGCGACGGCCCCGGCTGGTCCTGCAGCTTCGCCGCCGGGTTGCAGCACGTGAACTGCCCGAAGTACTGCTTCACCGCCTCGACCGGGTTCCGCCCGGTCATGCCGTGGTAGGCAATGCCCGCGCCCGCCAGTCCCTTCACCAGCCCGAACAGCCCCCCGCTGCGCAGGCCCGACAGCACGAGCAGCGCCCCGCCCGCGACGCAGAGCGAGTTGTGCGCGGTCCCGCCCGCATCGGCGCGGACGATCTTGTAGTCGTTCCCGACGTGCTTGACGACGTATCGCGGCGTAGCCATGGTGTGCTCCTGGTTTTGATCCGACCCGCCCGGCGTGTTTACCACGCCGGCGTGAGGATCCCCGGTGGTCGTATTCCCGATCAAATCAAAGTTTTCGCGAGTCATAGCCCTGCTCCTTCGTACGGCTAAGGGGAAGAAGCAAAGGCCGGACCATCGGCAGCAGCGAAGTGTCATCCGGCCCCGCCCAAGGGTCGTCCCCCTGCCCATTCCTAGTCGCAAATCCGCGGGAATTGTTGAGCTTGGGCCCGGCGTCGCGTCCCGCTCGCGGTGCGGTTCCTTCCCCGCCATTGGCTTTGCCCCGCGCCCCCACTACAATCCCCCGGCACGACACCCCCGACAAAATGGACACCCAGCTCCTCCCCGACAACTTCCTGACGACCAACCTCAAGAAGGTCGTCAACTGGGCCCGTCGCTCCTCCCTCTGGCCCATGCCGTTCGCCACCGCCTGCTGCGGGATCGAACTGATGGCCACCGGGTGCAGCCGCTACGACCTCGCGCGCTTCGGCGCCGAGGCGATGCGCTTCTCGCCGCGCCAGTCGGACCTGATGATCGTCGCCGGCCGGGTGACGATCAAAATGATGCCCGTCCTCCAGCACATCTACCAGCAGATGACCGAGCCCAAGTGGGTCATCAGCATGGGCGCCTGCGCCAGCACGGGCGGCGTGTTCGACGCCTACGCCACCATCCAGGGCATCGACCAGTTCATCCCCGTCGACGTCTACGTCCCCGGCTGCCCCCCCCGCCCCGAGACGCTGATCGAAGGCATCATGGCCATCCAGCGTATCATCGACCAGGACGGCCTGCCGCCCAACGGCGCCAAGCGCCGCCCCCTGCAGATCGCCGTCGAGCCGACGTACGTCCCGACGCCGCAACCGGTGGGGATTCGCGTGGCGGGCCGCCCGGTTTAATCTCTGATCGTTCGAACAAGCCGGGGCACAGTGCACGGGCTCCGCCCGAAAGCCTGTCCTGAGCTTGCCGAAGGACGCCGCCCCGGATGCATTCTCACGCGCACAACACCCCCGAATACCCGCGACAGGGATCGAACCTGTAACCTCCGCTTTAGGAAAGCGGCGCTCTATCCAATTGAGCTACGCGGGCACCGAAGACCCGATTATCCGCGCCCGAGCGCCGCGCGACAAGTGACGTGAAAACAGATTCGCGCACGCGCGCGGCACGTTTACTGAGCGCTGGGTAAAGAAAACGCGTGCGCCCAAGCCGCGCAACCCACGGAGCAAGCTCCGTGGGCTTTCGGCGCGCCATCTTTACCTCGCGGTCAGTAGCCGCGGGCCCGAAGGGCAAGCGACAGCGCCGCCCGCCGGGGAGCGCGTTTTTGCGTTGCGGGACGCTAACACGGGTATCGCCCAACGGGCGGTACCCATGCCACGAAAGGCGTTCATTTCGCCGCCACGAGGCGCACCTTCACCTCCGCCGCCTTCACCAACCCCGCGATCTCCGCGTCGATCGTCGCCACCTTCTCGGCCGCCTGTTCCGGCGGCAACCCCGCCTTCACCCCCGGCCGCTTGTGCCCGACGTGCGACCGCCACGCGTCGCCGGTCGTCGACAGCTTGTCGTGAATCAGTTTCCGAAGCCGCTCGCCGCCCGCGTTCGCGGACAACGCCTCCAGCCGATCCACATCGATCCCCTTCGCCAGTTCCTCGCGACCAAACTCGCCGAGTTTCGTCTCGCCCTCGTACAGCGCGTACCGCGCCTCCTTCAGACCCGACACGCTGAACCGCCGGACGTTCAACTTCGCCGGCGCGATCTCGGATGACATCAGGAAGCCGTCCTTCTCCAGCTCCGGATCCCTCGGCATCGGCCGGCGCAGGCGCCACGTGAACGACAACTCGCCCGCCTCGTTCTTCCGGATCGCCGAAACGTTCCCGCGCGACGCCCGCGGCTCGCCCGCCTCCACCTGCGCCACGTCCGCGTCCGCCGGCACACCCAGTTGCCGCAGCAGCGCGACCGCCATCACCCAGTGCCCCGCCGGCCCGGGGTGCACGCCGTCCCTGGCGAACGTGAACGCCGGGTCGCCCTTCCGACGGGCCTCGAGCTGCTGCTTCATCAGCGTGTGCAAATCGCCCACGTCCCACCCGCTCGCCCGCTGCTCGACCTGCCACTTCGCGTACGCCCCCAGCACCCCGTCGTACCCCTTGAACGGCTTGGCCCCGCCCTCGTCGCTCGTCCGGGCCATGATCGGTTGCGCGTCGAACACGGGCGGCGTCATCAGGATCAGCCGCGCGCCCGCCGCGTTCACCTTCTCGCGCAGCTTCGTCATCCCCGCCTTGAACGCGTCGAACCGATCATCGGCCAGCGGCTTGTAGATCCCGTCGTTCATGCCGTAGCACGCGATCACCACCTCCGGCCGCGCCTTCTCCAGCGCCCGGTCCAATCGCTCGTGCAGGTCCGGCCGGGGGAACTTCCCGTCCGCGTGCCCCTCCTCCGAAAGGCCCGATACCGTCTCGCTCGCCAGGCCGATGTTGATCATTTCGATCGCCCGGTCCGGGTACCGCGTCGCCAACACCTGCGCGACGTACTCCAGGTACCGCCCGCCGTGCGTGATCGAATCGCCGAGCACCAGAATGCGCCGGGCGGGCCCGCCGTCCTTCGCGAACAGCACGGGCCGCGTCCGCCCCGCCCCGCACGTGTGCTTCACGACCCAGTCGACCAGCCCCGACACGTCGCCCACGCCGTGGGCGTGCTTCTCACCCGGTTTGACGATCAACTCCATCGCTCCGCCAAGCTCCTCCAGCCGCTTCTTGAGCAGCAGCGTATTCTCGGCCGGCGGCACGACCGGGTCCGCGCCCCCGATCACGTGCAGCACCGGGATCTTCGCCGCCGCGACCGGCTTGAGGTTGTCGACCGGGTTCCCCCGCCACGCCCGCGCCGCGGCATCGTCCGCAAACCCGTACGCCTTCTTCAATGACTCCCAGGACCCCTTGCTCCCCGGCCCGGCCGCATCCGGAAACACGCCCTTCCCCGCCGGCCAAGAACGGAAGTCCAGCACCGCCCCGTCCGCGTAGACGCACGCGGTCTTATCCGGGTGCGCCGCCGCGAAGTTGTAGACGTAAAGCCCCCCGCGCGACAGCCCCTCCAGCGCCGCCCGCTTCGCCAGCCCGTACTCGGTCGTCACCTTTTCGTGGAACCGCGCGTACTGCGCCACGCAGTCCGGCGACCCCAGCGTCTCGGCCGTGTCCTCCAGGAACGCCACGTGGAACCCGAGTTCCAACAGCGCCAGATCCAGGTCCGGCCGATGATCCAGAAACCGCGCCTTCCAGATCCACGCCTTCCCCCCGTCCGCAAACGTCGCCGCCTCCCGCACCGGCGCAATCACGCACGCCGGCCGCCCCTCGAACACGAAGTCGTGCCGCGGATACCCGTGCCACACCTTCGGCGCGTCCGCCGCACAGACGTTCAACCCGAGCAAGACCAACAGCAGCGCGGCAAGGCGAGGGATTCGCATGCCCTCTCTAACGCGCGCGGGCACGACGCGTTTACAAACCCCACTCGCGCAAAGAGAAAGCCCACGGGATTAATCCCATGGGCTTCGAATGGACCCAAACCATCTCTCTCTCTTCTCTGCGCCCCCTCTGCGCCCCCTCTGCGCCCTCTGCGTCTCTGCGGTGAATCTCCTCCGCTAAGCCGCAACGGGAGACACCGGCACCGCCTGTGTAAACATCATGTGCACGCCGTCGTGGCCCTCGCCGTAGTAATCCGGCAGCTTGCCGATCGTCGCAAAGCCCAGGCGCTCGTACAGCTTCAGCGCCCCGCGGTTGGTGCCCTCGACTTCCAGGTACACCCGCCGGGCCCCGTGATCCGCGAGCAGCGCGAGCATCCGCTTCATCAGCCGCTCGCCCAG
>DATHXE010000150.1:0-15606 GCA_035459845.1 Tepidisphaeraceae bacterium
CCGCGGCCGTACGTCCCGCCGGGGGCTCCACCGGCCAGTAGGGGGCCGTTGGGTTCGTTTCTTAAATTGTCCCGCGCCACCCCCGGCAATGCACGCGCCGCCGCATCCTGCGACGTTTCGGCCGGGGGCAAAGTGGCCACCGGCCAAGCCGGTAAATGGTATCGGCCACGACGTTTATCGTCCATGCCCGGCGGAAAGCTTCCGCCCGACTGGCCGGGGCTCGATCGTCCCCTAGGGGATGGGATGAGTGCCGGCAGTTACATAACGTTAGGCGGGGACGGGGGGTTCGGAGCGTTTGAAGGGTTCAAAAGGTGTGAAAGGAGCGGTGTAGAAATCGCGACGACGGGGTGGTTCCTGTCGCGCCGTGATCCGACCGGATCGGGAACATCGTCGCGAATGGCGAGGGGCGCGCGGCCGCGATTGCGAATACACTCGCCACCGTGATGAGAACGCGCGGCGAACTTCGACGGGCCCGCCGCTGGCCGACCTGCCCCTGCGGGTTTGCGCTGGTGTGGCTGGCGGGGTGCGTTCAGGTCGTCGGGCCGAAGGACCTGACCGTCGTCCTGGATGGTGTCGGTGGGGATGGTGCGGGCGCGGTGCACGTCGAGATGGTTCACAAGGCCGGGTCGCTGAGCGACGGGGCGCCGGGCCGGCCCGAGCGGGTCGAGGGGCGGGAAGTCGTCGGGATCGACTCGGGCGCGCCGGTGCTGCGGACGGCGGCTTGTCTGCACACGCTCTGGCCGGGGTGGACGTTTTCGGTCGATTGGACGTGGGAGTCGCCGCGGTGGACGATCTACCGGCCCGGGTACGTGATCGTCACGCTCTACCCGATGGAGGCGATCGTCAATTTAGAATCCGAATCAGTGTTGGACGCGTCGATCGGGTGGCCGAGTTTCGGGCGGATGCAGCCGGGCGCCGTGATGGGTCAGCCGTACGCGCGGTCGGCGCAACGGGCGACGATTCGGCTGCCGATGCGGCGGTTGGCGCCGCGGCGGATCCTGACGGAGTGGAACGCGTGGGGGCCGCCGCCGGGCGAGTTGCCGCCGGGGCTGTTCGAGGGGGACGTGGCGAACTTCTCGGAGCAGGTGGCGGGCCTGCTGCGGACGGCGCGCGAGCACCCGCCCGCGCCGGCCGTCGCGCGCGTCGTCTGGCGCGCGGTCGAGGAGCAGTGGCGGGCGATCGAGGGCGCGGGACTGGGCGCGGGGTTGGGCGCGGCGGACCGGGCGAATCTCGCGGCGCTGCGGGCGGCGCTGGGGCAATGAGGGCGGTCGCGAAAACGGAGGTTGAGTATGCACGCTCCAGCGCTACCGCGCGAACCGCCTTCGCGCGAGGACGCCGGCGCCGGCGACGAGTCCGGCCCATACGGCGGGCGGGAGAGGGATGATGTTGCCGTTGGTCGGGATCGGGGCGAACGCGAGGGTGACGCCACCGGTGCCGGACGGGTCGACTTCCGACTCGAGCGTCGCGCTGAACGTGAGGTCGTAGGTGACGCCGGCCGCGAGCGTGCCGGTCAGGGAGCCGGACAGCGCGTTGGCGATGTTGCCGGTCTGCTGTCCCAGCGTGAAGGTGGTCGGGCCGCCGTTGGTGGTGAAGCCGGACTGGGAGTTGTTGAACAGCGTCGCCGGCGGAGCGACCTGCGCGAGCGTGCCGTCGAAGGTCTGGAAGAACGGCTCGCCGCTGGCCGTGAACGAGCCGGAGAGCGTGTAGGTGACGTCGACGTCGGACTTGAACTGGACGTGGGCGGACGTGCTCGAGAACGCGTTGGCGGTGCCGTGGGTGAAGTTGAAGACGAAGGCGGAGTGGCTGAGCGTGCCGGTGATGCTGGCGGAGTTGCCGAAGAGGGCCGCGTTGGCGGTGGCCGTCCCGGGGACGGCGGTGAGCGGCTGGGTGTCGGACGGGGGGAGGGACATCGAGCCGACCCCCCCACTGCTGACGGTGGCGCTGACGTTGTTCGTGCTACCGACGAGCGTGATCGCGGCTCCGGCGACGGGCGCGAAGAGGGCGCAGGCGAGCGTGAACGCGAGCGCGGCGAGGCGCGCGGCTGGGGAGCGCTGCATGATCCGACCTCCCGGAATGTGAATCGCACCCGAACCGCCTCCGGGCGGAGGCGCACCCACGGGTGCAACGCACCAGCATCACGAGCCGTCAGCGGCGTAGCAAGTAGAATTAATCGTAATTGAGGGGCGATTTGACCGGCGGGTGCGTGTGTGCCCCCATGTAAGTACAAAGCCCGCGACCAGGCGGTCGCGGGCTCGTTCGTCTTTCGATTTTCGCGTCGCGCTTACCGGCCGTAGTAGCCGAAGGAGACGCCCCAGTTGGGGGAGCAGCCGTAGTTGGAGTAGCCGCCTCCGTAGTAGGACGGGTAGTAGTAGCTGGGGGAGGAGTAGTAGACGGGCGGGGCGGTGTAGACGGGCGCCGAGTAGACGGGTGCGTAGTAGGGACGGGCGTAGCCGCCGCCGTAATAGCCGCCGTAGTAGGGGGCGCCGATGTTAAAGGAGAGGCCCCAGCCGCCGCCGTAGCCACCGTAGTAGCCGCCGCGGTAGCCGTAGCCCCCGTGGTAGTGACCGCCGCCGTGGTAGTGGCCGGAGCCGCCGTGGTATCCGTGACCGCCGCCGTGATAGCGGTCGGCGCGGGCGTCGGAGGGGAGCAGGGCGAGGGCGCCGAGGGTGAACAACGAGAAAAACAACTTCTTCATGATGATCTCCTTCGGACGCCTGAGGGCCGGGGTCGAGCGAGTTCCTGGCGGACGGCGTCCCGTAGTAATGACACCGCCGGCGCTGATCGCCGGGGTACTTCATTCTAGACACGCGCGGGGGCGCGGGGTTAGCAGGGGGCTTAAGTGTATTTAGCTGTAGGGGTTTACGGATGAGTCTGCGAACGCGTTTATGACGAGGATGTGCTCGTTCGAAGTCGCGCCGCACCGGGGAGCGCGGGTGGGGAACGGGGAGGGGGTGAGCGGGTTGTAACGGTCGTGGGGAAGGAGGCGCCCACGTGCACCTTCGGTGCGACCGCTAAGTACGTAACTGGTGTGCGAGGGCGGCGAGCGCGAAAGGTGCTGGAAACGGACAGGCAGTAAACGCGGCGACCCGGCGCACTCGTCGTGCGCCGGGTCGTTGTCGAGAGCCGTTAGACGCGCTGGGCAAGCCCAGCGGCTAAAAGAGAGGTCTTGCGTTGGGTGTAGATCCGACTAGTCCTCCTCGACCTTGGGCTTCCATGCGTCGACGATCTGCTTCTGCACCTGCGGCGGGACGGGCTCGTAGTGGCTGAGCTCCATCTGGAAGGAGCCCTGGCCGCCGGTGACGGACTTTAGCTGGGACTGGTACTGCATGACCTCGGCGAGGGGGGCCTGGGCTTTGACGACGGCGAGGCCGCCGGGGAGGAAGTCCTGGCCGACGATTCGGCCGCGCTTGCCGGAGAGGTCGCCGGTGATGGAGCCGACGTTGGCCTCGGGGACGGTGACCTCCATGTTGACGATGGGCTCGAGGACCGCGGGGCGGGCCTTGGCGATGGCGTCGCGGAGCGCGTACTTGCCGGCGGTGCGGAAGGCGACTTCCTTGGAATCCACCGGGTGGTGTTTGCCGTCGGTGATGGCGACGCGGATGTCCTGCATGGGGTAGCCGGCGACGGCGCCGGAGTCCATGACGTCGTGGATGCCCTTTTCGACGGCGGGGATGAACTGGCCGGGGATGGTGCCGCCGAAGACCTCGTTGACGATCTCGAGGCCGGGGCCGCCCTTGTCCTTGCGGTTCGGGCTGTCGGGCTCGAGGGGTTCGACGCGGAGGAAGACCTCGCCGAACTGGCCGGAGCCGCCGGTCTGCTTTTTATGGCGGTGGTGGCCGTCGGCGGTGCCCTGGACGGTCTCCTTGTAGGCGATCTTCGGGGGCTTGGTGTCGACGTCGATGCCGCGGTTCTTGAGGCGCTCGAGGACCAGGCGGAGGTGCATCTCGCCGATGCCGTTGATGACCAGCTCGTGGGTCTGGCGGTCGACGTTCATCTTGAAGGTGGGATCCTCCTCCATGAGCTTGTGGAGGGCGGTGGAGATCTTGGTCTCGTCGCCGCGGGCCTTGGGGGTGATGGCCAGGCCGTACATGGGGACGGGGAACTTGAGCGGCTTGATGTGGACGGTGTCGAGGGCGTGGTCGTCGTGGAGGACGTCGTTGACGTGGAGATCTTCGATCTTGGCGACGGCGCCGATGTCGCCGGCGATGAGCTCGGGGGCCTCCTTGTGCTCCTTGCCCTGGAGGTGGAAGACGTGGGCGAGCTTCACGGGCTTTTTCGAGTGGCCGATGATGACCTGGGACTGGCCGGTGCACTTACCTTGGTGGACGCGGAAGACGGCCATCTTGCCGACGAACGGGTCGGTGACGACCTTGAAGACGTGGGCGAGGAGGCGCTCGTTGGCGTCCTCGTGGACCTCGAACGGGCGCTCGGACTCGCCGGCCCCGGTGAGGAACTGGGGCATGTTGCCCTCGAGGGGGCTGGGGAAGTGGAGGACGATCGCGTCGAGGAGTTCCTTGACGCCGACGCCGGCCTTGGCGTCGGTGAAGAGGATCGGGACGACGTGGCCCTCGTCCATGGCTTTTTCGAACGGGGCGTGTAGGGCGGAGTAGTCGGGCTCCTCGCCGCCGAGGTACTTCTCCATGAGGTTCTCGTCCATCTCGACGATCTGGTCGAGGATGGCGGCGTGGCAGCGCTTGACGGTGTCGAAATCGGACTTGCCGTCGGACCCGAGGAGGCAGTCGGCGACGGCCTTGCCGTTGTCGGCGGGGAGGTTGATCGGGAGGCACTCGGGGCCGAAGGCGTCGCGGAGCTGGTCGACGAGGGCTTCGAGCTTGACCTCGGGGAGGTCGATCTTGTTGACGATGATGGCGCGGCAGAGGTTGCGGTCCCTGGCGGCCTCCATGAGGCGGCGGGCGGCGACCTCGATCCCGCTGGCGGCGTTGATGACGACGGCGACCGTCTCGACGGCGGGCAGGCAGGCGATGGCCTGGCCGAGCAGGTCGGGCGAGCCGGGGCAGTCGATGAGGTTGATGCGCTTGCCCTGGTGGTCGGCGTGAAGGATGGACGCGTAGATCGAGTGCCCGTGCTCCTTCTCTTCCTTCTCGAAGTCGGAGAACGACGACCCGTCGGCGACCGACCCCTTGCGGGTGACGGTGCCCGAGGCGTGTAACAGGGCGTCGGCAAGGGTCGTTTTGCCGGCGCCCCCGTGTCCGGCCAGCAGGACGTTTCGGATGTCGGCGGTCGTGTAGGTGGGCATGGCCCGGGTCTCCTCGTCGCCGGCGCCTTGCGCGTGCGCGGGTGGCGCGGGCGAGGCGTCTGCAGAAAGATGTGTGGGCGGCACGCGGAGACCGGGCCCATCGGGGCACGGTGGCGCCGCCGGGGAACTTCAAGTGGGGAGTGTAGCGTGGGTTGGGGCGGCGGGAAGGAAAATGTGATGAGGTCGGAGGGGCGGGATGCGGGAGGGGATTTTGGGGGTTGACGGGATGGGTCAACGGTCAATTGTTCATGGTCAATTGCGGGGCGCTGCGTGTGACGCGGGCGTGCGCGCAAGGACGCGCACGTGCACCTTCGGTGCGACCGCTAAGTACGGCATTGGACTGCGAGCGCCGGATGCGCGATCAACCCCCGTAGTTGGGATCGCGATAGACGCCGAAGCCGGTGGGGAGGTCGGCGCCGCCACCGGTCGCGTTGCCGACGGCGGCCTGGGCGGCGGCGTGCATGTCCTCGGGCTCGGGCTGGGCCATCTTGCCGCTCATGACGCCCGCCAGCATCGGCCCGATCGACTTCATCGCCTCGCGGAGGATCGTGGTCATGAAGCCGGGCTGTTGCTGCTTCTTCTTCTCGGCGGCGAGGGCCTCGGCGATCTCGATCGGGTCGGGGGCGGGGGTGACGTAGTTGCGCAGCTCGGCGAACTTCTGTTTGGCCGGCTGGCCCTTCGACGGCGTGAGTAGCAGGCCGACGAGGAAGCCCGCGCCGGCGGCGGCGCCCGCGGTGACCCAGGGGTACTGCTTGGCCCAGGCCGAGACGTCCGCGCCGGACTTGAGCGACTTGGTCATGTCGGTCAGGACGCGGGAGATGGCGGCCTTGGCGTCGTCCTGCTGTTGGGTGAGGAAGTCGGGCTTGGCGGGCTTCTTGCCGTTGTCCTTCGGGTCGCCGTTGTCGGACTTCTTCGCGTCGGGGGTCGTGGTGGGGTCAGCCATGGGGGCCTCGTCGGTCGTCGGTAGGGAGAGGGGCGAAGCCGCAAGCGGCGGTCAGTTCTGCTGCGACTGCGGCGACTTGCGCTCGCGGGCGCGTTCCTGGACGTCGGTGCCGAAGCGGGCCTTCTGCTCGGCGCGCCAGTCGGCGTACTTCTTCTCGAGGGCGGTCTTCCAGTTGTTGGTGACCTTCTTGATCATCAGCCACATGCCGACGCCGAGCCCGCCGAGGAGCAGGACGGCGGTGACGAGCTTGCCGGCCCACTCGCGGCCGCCGAACAGCGCCGTCAGCGCGTCCGAGATGCCGGTGACGAGGAGGACGGCGGCGGTGACGAGGATTGCGCCGCCGACGATCGCGCCGACGATGCCGAGGACGGCGTAGAGCGCGATGTTCTTGAAGGTCTGCTTGAACCCGTCGGCCTTGGCGGCCATGTAGTAGGACGCGTAGTCCTTGAGCTGGCCGAACTCGTCGGAGAGTTCGCCGAAGGCGCGGGCGGCCGGGTTGGACTTGCCGTTGGCGGCGTGGCCGTTGCCGGAGGATTCGGCGGCGCCGGCGGCGAAGGCCTCGGGGGTGGCGCCGGGGGCGCCGCCGACGGTTTTCGTGGAAGACGAGCCGACGACGGTGGTGCGGTCGGTCGTGGCGCCGGGGGGTGGTGTGGCCGGGCCGACGGCGGCGCCGCGCGCGGCTTCGACGGCGGCGGTCGGGGGGAACTTGGACGCGCAGGCGGCATCACCCGCGGTGGCGGCGGACGGCGCGCCGGCTGGGTCGGTCGATGACGTACTCATGAGGGGACCTCGGACGGACGGGGCGTCGCGGAAGAATCGGACACCGATCGCGGCGCACTCGCGCGACCGCGCGACCCTCCCGCCTTCGGCGGGAATCCGACTCCACAGGAGTCGGCGTGGGACGCATCGCGCCCCGACGGGGCGCGACGCGGGACACCGGCGCGCGCGTACCTTATCAGATCCGGCGGAACAGGAACCCGAGCACGACGCCGACGCCCGCGGCGATCGCGACGGCCTTCATGGGCTGTTCGCGCACGAACTGCTCCACGTCGTCCTGCCACTGGGCGGCCTTCTCCTTGCCCTGGGCGTAATACTCCTGGGCCGAGTCGCGGACGGTTTCGTACTTTTCGACGGCCTTGTCGCGGACGTTGGCGGGCAGGTCCTTCAAGGTCTGGGCGACGTCGCCGGCCTTGTCCTTGAGGGTCTGGACGACGCCACTGACGCCGCCCTGGGTTTCGGTGCCGGAGAGGTTGGATTCGCTGCGAGACATGGGAAGACTCCTTTCGCTTCGATGATTCGGTTCGACGGGGCCGCCCTGCCGCGCCGGATGAACGGCGCGGGCGACCCGACGGGGTCCGGACGTGGCAATCGGCGTTCCACAGCGGGCTAAGCGTTTTGGCCGGCCCGCGTGAGCTATCTTAAAGAGTCGGGAAATCGCGGGACAACTGGGAAAATGGAGAGGGTGGGGGCGTCGGCATCGTGACGCGGACGTCATTCCGGTCGCGACAAGTTGGTTTGAGGGAGCCCAGCGACTTGTCGCGGGACGGATGGGCGCGCAGGGTGCCATGCCCTCGCAACGCGCCGCGCAGGTTTGCGTCGCGCGGAGCGTCGCCGCGGCTCGTGTGCATGCCCCAGCGGTATTCGAACTGAGAATCGAACGCCTCTGGGGCATGCCCACGCGAGCCGACGACGCGGCGCCCCGATCCGACGCGGTCCGGCGGCTCGCGAGGGCATGGCACCCGGGACGTGGGCGCGGGTGTCGCGACGGGTGGAGGCGCGTGGCGGGCGGGCGGCGCGGCGGTAACATCCGCCGGGCACCGCGCGGGTTACGGCCCGCAACGGGATTGGTCGAGGCCGGTAACGTCGGTGCCGGGTATTCGGGCGCGATTTCGCGCCTGTGTCCGTCGATCACGTCTTTGCCGATTCGTCCGTCCGAGGGAATCTGACTATGTCGCAAGCCGCCGCCGTCGATATGCCGCCGCTCGCCCGCCAGCCGGTCGCGGGGGTCATGCCCCTGTTGTCGGTGATGATGTTCATCCAGTTCTTCATCTGGGGGGCGTGGTACGTGAGCATGGGGCCGTACATGGCCAAGCTCATGATGAGCGACGCGACGATCGGGACGGCGTACACGCTCAGCCCGATCGGGGCGATCATCGCGCCGTTCTTCCTCGGGTTGATCGCCGACCGGTTCTTCGCGTCCGAGCGCGTGCTGGCGGTGCTGCATCTGCTGGGCGGGGTGGCGATGCTGGCCGTGCCGACCGTGGCCGGGTGGGGCTCGGGGTGGTTCCTCGGCGTGATCCTGTTCCACTGCGTCTGCTTCATGCCGACGATCAACCTGTCCAACTCCGTCGCGTTCACCCACCTGACCGATCAGGAAAAACAGTTCCCGATGATCCGCGTGTTCGGCACGGCCGGGTGGATCGTGGCGAACTGGACGATCAGCCTGATGGGGCTCGACACCGCGGCGGCGCAGTTTTACATCGCCGGCATCGCGGCGGTGGCGCTGGCGGGGTTCAGCCTGTTCCTGCCGCACACGCCGCCGCCGTCCAAGGGCCGGCGGGTCTCGGTGGGCGAGATCGTCGGGGTGGGCGCGCTGCGGATGTTCAAGAGCCGGTCGTTCGCGGTGTTCGCGATCTGCTCGTTCCTGATCTCGATCCCGCTGGCGGCGTACTACAACTACGCGGGTCGGATGGTCAACGACATCCTCACCGCCAACGACCCCGCGTCGCCGACCCACCCGACCGCGGCGTGGATGTCGATCGGGCAGGCGGCCGAGGTCGTGTTCATGCTGGCGATGCCGTGGTTCTTCCGGCGGCTGGGCGTGAAGTGGATGCTGGCGGTCGGGATGCTGTCGTGGGTGGCGCGGTACGCCTTGTTCGCCGCGGGCGCGCCGGGGGCCGTCCTGTGGGTGGCGATGCTGGGCGTCGCGCTGCACGGCCTGTGCTACGACTTCTTCTTCGTGACCGGGTTCATTTACACCGACAAGCGGGCGGCCAAGCGGATCCGCGGGCAGGCCCAGGGGATGGTCGTGCTCCTGACCTACGGGCTGGGGCTGGGCCTGGGCGGTTACCTCGTCGGGCAGTTGGGTCAGCACGTGTTCGCGAACGCCGTCACGGCGGCGGACCGGCTCGCGCTGTTCCAGAAGTTCTGGTTCTACCCGGCGGTGTTCGCGGCGGCCGTGCTCGTGTTGTTCGTGGTCCTGTTCCGGGACGATTCGAAGGAGCCGCCGATCGGCGAGGACGACGCGGCGGTCGCGCGTAGCGAGGCGGCGGCGGGCGCCGCGGCGTGAACCGACGCGATCCGGCGCGCGACCCCACGCCGACTCCTGTGGAGTCGGATCGCGACGCAGTCGCGAGTACCCGCAGGCGGTCACCCGGTTCCGCATCCACTTCCCCAAAAGGGTTTTATTGCATCGCTGTTACGGTCGATTAATCCATGACCACCGCGCCCCTCCCCCTCATCGCCGTCGCCGACCGCACGCCCCCGATGATCTTCGGGCGGCTGTCCGTGATGATGTTCCTGCAGTTCGCGATCCAGGGCGCCTGGCTGCCGCTGATCTTCGGGTTCCTGCGCAACCACGTCGGAATCGACCAGGGGACGGTCGGGAACATCCTGGCGGTCGGGGCGGTCGGGGCGATGTTGTCGCCGCTGATTGCCGGGCAGGTGGCCGACCGGTACATGAACGCCGAGCGGCTGATGGCGATCTGCCACATCATCGGGGCGGGCGTGGTGCTGGCGATCGCGTACGTGACGGACGCGACGGTGCTGTACGGCCTGAGCTTCGCGTACGGGCTGCTGTACACGCCGACGCTCGCGCTGGTGAACTCGATCAGCTTCCGGCACCTGCCGGACGCCGGGCGCGATTTCGGCAAGGTCCGCGTGTGGGGCACGGCGGGGTGGATCGTCGTCGGCATCGCGATGGGGCACTGGGTGCTGTTCCGGGCCGGCGACAACCGCGCGATGCAGTTCGCGGCCATGGCCGACGCGATGAGACTGTCGGCGGCACTGGGGATCGCGCTGGCGGTCTACAGCCTGACGCTGCCCGCGACGCCGCCCTCGCGCGGGGCGCAGAAGTTCGCGCCCGGCGAGGCGCTGAAGGAAATCGTCCACCACCGCCCGCTCCTCACGCTCTTCCTGCTCACGTTCGTCGTCGCCGGCCTGCACTCGTTCTTCTTCGCCCGCACGGCCGAGTACCTGACCGCCGGGCGGCTCGAGGTTCCTAAGGACTCGCTGCTCGTGAAGATCTTCGGCGCCGGTGGCGGCGGGATCTCGACGATCGGGCAGTTCTCCGAGGTGATCGTGCTGGCGCTGATGCCGCTGGTCATCAAGCGCGTCAACCGCAAGACGCTGTTCGCGGTCGGCCTGATCGCGTACGCGGCGCGGTTCTTCCTGTTCGCCTACTTCCCGACGACCTGGGCGATCGTGCCGGCGCTCGCGCTGCACGGCATCGTGTTCGGGTGCTTCTTCTTCCTCGTGTTCATCACGATCGACGAGTTCACGACCAGGGACGTGCGGAGCAGCGCGCAGAACGTGTTCAACCTCCTGATCTTCGGGTTCGGCGTGATCTGGGGGAACTGGTTCAGCGGCGCGCTGGGCAAGTGGGTGACGCGGCCCGACAACACGCTGGACTGGCAGACGTTCTACGCGGTGCCTGGGTTCGTCACGCTGGGGTGTTTGCTCGTGCTGCTTGTGATGTACCCACGGCGGGCGGTAGCAACGGTACCGGTCGAACCGCGCGGGTTCGAACCCGTGGTGAAGTCGTAGGGTGGGCACTGCCCACCGTTGCGTCTCGTTACCGGTACGCTTCGAGGATCCGCTCCACCACCGCGCTCGTACTGCGCCCGTCGACCAGCGGCGCCAGCGCCACGTTCCCCCCGTACCCCTCGACGATGTCCCACCCCACCACCTGCTCCTTCGCGTAATCCGCGCCCTTCACCAGCACGTCCGGGCGGATCGCCTTGATCAGCTCGAGCGGGGTTTCCTCTTCGAACCGCAGGAGGTAGTCGATCGACTCGAGTTCTTCGAGGACGCCGACGCGGTCGTGCTCGGCGATGATCGGGCGCTTGTTGCCCTTGAGCCGGCGGATCGACGTATCCGTGTTCACCGCGACGACCAGCAAATCGCCCTGGCGCTTGGCGAACTGGAAGTACTTCACGTGGCCGAGGTGGATCAGGTCGAAGCACCCGTTGGTGAAGACGATGCGCTTCCCGGCCGCGCGGTGGCGGGCGAGCTCGGGCACGAGCTGCTCCAGCGTGCGCTGCTTGCCCATGTGCTGGCCGGCCTCAAGGAGCAGCTCGGTGACGATCTCGGGGCGGGTGACGGGGACCGAGCCGAACCGCTCGACCTCGAGCCCGCCGGCGATGTTGCCCAGGGCCGCGGCGTCGACCCAGTCGGCGCCGCTCGCCCGCGCCGCCGCGAGCATGGCCAGGACCATGTCGCCCGCGCCCGACACGTCGTACACGACGCGCTCGCGCGTGCGGAGCCAGCGGCGCGTGCCGTCGCGCGTCGCCAGATAGCTGCCGCGCTTGTCGAGCGTCAGCAGGGCGGCGTCGAGTTTCAGGTCCGTCAGCAGGCGCTCGGCGGCGGCCTTGAACTGCTCCTCGGTGGTCACGGGCAGGCCGGTCGCCAGCGTCGTCTCGGTCGCGTTGGGCGTGATCGCGCTCGCGCCGGCGTACTTCGAATAGTCCTTGATCGCCGCCGGGTCGACGAGCACGGGCACGTTGGCCTCGCGCGCGGCGGCGATGATCGCCTGGCACACCGCCGGCGGGAGCAGGCCCTTGTTGTAATCTTCGATGCAGAGCGCATCCGCGCCACTCAACGCCGCTTTGACGTTGGCGATCACCTGCTCGGCCAGCGCGCCGTCGACCGGGCGCGTGTCCTCGTAGTCGAGCCGCATCATCTGCTGCGGGTGGCGGTGCTGGGCCAGGCCGACCAGCCGCACCTTCGACGTGCTCGGGCGGTCGGCGCACTCGACGATGCCGGCGGTGTCGCAGCCCCACTCGGCCAGGAGCTTGCGGACCTCCGTGCCGGTGGAGTCGGCGCCGAGGATCGACACGACGCGGACCTTCGCGCCCAGCGTTGACAGGTCCGCTGCGACACGGCCCGCGCCGCCCAGGCGGTTTTCCTCGCGCCGGTAGCAAAGGACCGGCACGGGCGCGTCGGGGCTGAGCCGCTCGGCGTCGCCGTACAGGTATTTATCGACCATCAGGTCGCCGACCAGGACGATCGTGCGCCCGGGCAACCGTTCGACGAGCTCGATGAGGTGGGTCGGCATGGGCCGGGCATTGTAGCGACTCGGCGGGGATTATTTAGGTGTCGCGATGGCGGGCGGTGATCGGACGATATACTTTCGGACGATGCCGCCCTCGGACCCCGCGATTACGGAGCTCGGCGCCGCCCCGCCGGGGCCGGCCGAGTCCGACGCCGCGCCGGCGGAGTCAGACCGGCCAACGACGGTCGCCCCGGTGCCGGTGAAGCGCGTGGGCGGGCGTGCGGTTCTGGTGTGGGGCTATGTGGCGGTCGGGGTGGGATTCGCCGGAACGGTCACGCCGACGCTGGTCAAATCGGTCTTCTGGGGCCGCGTGTGGGTGATCGCGGCGATGGCGGTGATGATCACGGGGATGGGGTTGATCCTGTTCGGGCTGGTGCGGAACACGGTGCGGGAGCTGTAGTTGCGGGTGCGGTGCAACTTTGGAGGGGGGGGTCGCGTCTGATAGGGGGAAGTGCAATGGTTTTATGTTTCGGACGATAGCGGGGGGACGTATAGTTATTGGTTGTTCGGATTCGGGCTGCGCCCGACCCACCCGCTGAAGCGGGCTCGCCTTGGAAAGGGAGCACACTATGAGCCGTCTCGATCGCCACGTGGCCGCCGTGCAGACGAAGATGATGTCCCGCCGGTTCCTCGACGCACTGGCGTGGAGCCTGGTCGCGCTGGCGGGGCTGGTGCTGCTCGCCGTCGTGCTGGAGAAGACGCTTCAGGTCTTCTCGCTGTACATGGGGTGGGCGAAGGACCACTGGCAGTTGCTGGTCGCGTGCGGGGCGGGGGCGTGCGCGGTCGTCGGCGCGATTTACGCGGTCGTGACCAAGCCGACGCGCGAGGCGGCGGCGGCGGCGATCGACGACAAGCTCCGCCTCAAGGAAAAGTTCTCCACCGCGATCTACGTCAGGCCGAGCAATGACCCGTTCGCGCAGGCGGCGGTGCGCGACGCCGAGCGGACGGCCGAGGGCGTGCAGCTCGGGAAGCAGTTCCCGCTGGCGATGCCGCGGCAGGCGTACACGGCGATGCTCCTCGGGGCGGCCGCGTTCGGGCTCTCGTTCCTGTCGCCGATGAATTTGTTCGGCAGCCCGGACCCGGCGCAAAAGAAGAACCAGGTCGACCAGCAGCAGGCCGTCGCCAAGGCGAACGTCGACCGGGCGATCGCCCAGGTGGCGACGATCGAGAAGACGCCGGTGATGACGGACGATCTGCGCAAGCTCGTCGCCGAGCTGCGGAAGTTCAGCACGGAAGGAAAACTCAGCGACCCCGCGCGGGCGAACCGGCGGGCGCTGCAGGCGCTGCAGGACGTGGAGAACCAGGCGGCCAAGCAGTACGAGCAGGCGCGGAAGCTGGTCGAGGCGCAGCAGATGATGATGCAGGGGCTCCAGCCGCCGGAGGATGCGAAGGGGCCGGTGGGCGAGGCGCGCAAGGAGATGGCCAAGGGCGACTTCAAGGCCGCCGAGCAGAAGCTCAAAGAGGTTGTCGACAAGTTCGACAAGCTCACCGAGGAGCAGAAGAAGGAGGCGGCCAAGCAGATGGAGGCGGCCGCCAAGCAGCTCCAACAGATGGCCAACAACCCGCAGCAACAGCAGCAGATGCAGCAACAACTGCAGCAGATGGGCGCCAACCAGCAACAGGCGCAGCAGATGCAGCAGCTCATGCAGCAGGCCGCCCAGGGCGGGCAGCAAGGCGCGGCCGCCCAGCAGCAGCTCCAGCAGATGGCGCAGCAGATGGCCCAGCAGATGAACAACGGGCAGGGCGCCAACCAGCAGCAGCAACAGGCGATGCAACAGGCCATGCAGCAGATGCAGGCCCAGGCCCAGGCGCAGCAGCAGGCCGGCGCGATGGGTCAGGCCGCCCAGCAGATGGCTCATGCGATGCAGCAGGCGCAGCAGGCCGGCGCGCAGGGCAACGGCCAGCAGGGCGCCCAAGCCGCTCAACAGATGCAGCAGGCGCAGCAGGGCATGCAGCAGGCGATGGGCCAGATGGGCGCGATCCAGCAGCAGATGCAGAACCAGCAGCAGCAGATGGCCGGGGCGCAGCAGGCGATGCAACAGGCGCAACAGGCGGCGAACGGCGGCCAGCAGCAGGGCGGCGCGCAGGGCCAGGGTCAGCAGGGACAGGGCCAAGGTCAGGGACAGGGGCAGGGCCAAGGCCAGTTCGCACAGGGACAGGTCGGTAATCAGCAGGGACAAGGCCAGGGCGGTCCGGGCATCGGGGCCGGCGGCAACATCGGCAAGGAAGTCGCGCCCGGCAGTTTCAAGACCGAGCAGACCAACACGCAGGAGAACGAGAAGGGCCAGGTCCTGGCGAGCTTCCTCGTGCGCGACAAGGCCGACCCGGGGAAGATGAAGCTGGAGATGGCCAAGGTCGCCGAGCGGGCGATCCAGGAGGCCGCCGACGAGGTCGACGCCGAGCACGCCAACCGGGCCGCGCAGAAGGCGGCGCAGGAGTACTTCCGGACGATGGCGAAAGACGCGCCGGCGGCGCCGGCTCCCGCTCCCGCGCCGAAGTGAAGGGGTTTTAGCAGCGAATTGATGGAACGCCCCGGCTGACGCCGGGGCTTTCTTTTTTGCGGGCGCGTAGGGTGGGCTCTGCCCACCGCTCCTGCAAAACGATTGGATGCGCCGACGCGACCCCGCGCCGGTCGCGCGAGCGGTGGGCGGAGCCCACCCTACAAGGCGCGCCGTTCGACGTTCGTCCCGCGACAAGTCGCTGGGCTCCCTTTATCCTGTCCGACATGACCCACGCGATCACGCGCTTCGTCGTCGGTTTGGGGTTGCTCGTCGGCGTCCTGTCGTGCGACCGCGACGGCGGGGCGGGCGGCGGGAAGAGGGAGGTCGTGCTCTATACGGCGGTCGACGAGCAGGTGGCGCGGCCGATCGTCGCGGAGTTCGAGAAGCGGACGGGGATCAAGGTCAAGCTCAAGACCGACACCGAGGCGTCGAAGACGTCGGGGCTGGTGGCGCTGCTGCGGGCGGAGAAGGCCAACCCGCAGGCGGACGTGTTCTGGAACAACGAGGTGTTCCACTCGATCAACCTGGCCGGGGAGGGCGTGCTGGCGGGGTACGAGTCGCCCAGCGCGAAGGATTTGCCGGCGGCGTTTCGCGACCCGCAGAACAAGTGGGCGGCGTGCGGGCTGCGGATCCG
>DATHXE010000151.1:0-1579 GCA_035459845.1 Tepidisphaeraceae bacterium
CGTACTGTTTGTGTAAGCTCTTTGACAACTTGGACTGCCGGACTCATCTGGGACGCTCTCCCCGCGATACACGGGGGCGATCGGTTTCGACCGGATGGCTACGGTGGTGGTGGCATGTCCAGGACGCTCGATAGGCCTGGCTAATCATTCGAGCAAAACATTAACTGCCAACAACGATGTTGCAGGCCGGGTCGGCTTTGCCGCCCCGGTTCGTATGGCCGCCTAATTAACTAGGTGACCTCGGTACGGCGCGCAGCCCGCGGCGCGCCGGCCGAAAACAGCGGGCTGGCCGGTGGATTCGGACGTTGGTCCACTGGCGAGATAAAGACGAATAAGGACTCCGAGCAGGGTGTTGGCGCCCGACCCGGAGTTCCACAATCAAAGCACCAAATAAGCATGTAGAGGCCACCATTCGGGTTGTCTCGGGACGGGGGTTCAATTCCCCCCGCCTCCATCTGAGACCCGGCAGACCAATAGGGAAAAACCTCGTCGTTCACACGGCGGGGTTTTTCCATGCGCCGGGGTAATCGCCAAGCCGCAAGCGGCCGCCCTTTGGCGTTGTCAGGGTCGCGCGTATAAACGGGCACCTATGAGCGCGAACCAGAAGAAGCGTCTGCTGACCGGCGACACGCCGACGGGGAAGCTCCACCTCGGACATTACGTGGGGAGCGTCGAGAACCGCCTGGCGCTGCAGGACGAGTACGACTGCTACTTCATCATCGCCAACAAGCACGCGTTCACCACGCGGGCCGAGCGCCCGGACGAGATCCGGCAGAGCGTGATCGACATCGCGACCGACTACCTCGCGTGCGGCGTCGACCCGAACCGGTCGAACATGTTCGTGCAGTCCGAAGTTCCCGCGATCGACGAGCTAACGTTCTTTTTCGCCATGCTCATCCCCTTCAACCGGGTCATGCGCAACCCGACGCTCGCGCAGGAGATCAAGGACAAGGACCTCGGCGACAAATACCCCTTCGGCTTCCCGATGTACGCGGTCGGCCAGTGCGCGGACATTCTCGCGTTCCGGCCCGAAATCGTGCCGGTCGGCGAGGACCAGATCCCCCACCTCGAACTGACGCGCGAGGTCGCGCGGAAGTTCGACCAACTCTACTGTGGCGTCAACCCCCACGCCAAGGATCAGGATTACCTGAAAGAGGGCGGCCTGTTCCCGGTCATCCAGCCGAAGATCGGGCGGATCAAGCGGCTCGTCGGCATCGGCGCCACCGGCCCGGACGGCGGGCTGCTCAAGATGAGCAAGTCGCTCAACAACGCGATCTTCCTGAGCGACGACGCCGACACCGTGCAGAAAAAGGTGATGGGGATGTACACGGACCCCAAGCGCCTCCGCGCGACCGACCCCGGCGAAACCGACCCGGAAAAGAACCCGCTGTGGGCCCTGCAGGAGGCGTTCAACCCGGACAAGGCGTGGGTCGCCGAACAGCAGGACGCCTACCGCAACGGCAAGGTCGGCGACGTGGTGATCAAGCGCAAGCTGGTCGAAGTGCTCAACGCGCTGATCGGGCCGATCCGCGAGCGGCGCAAGCAGTTCGAGGCGCGGCCGGACGATGTGATCGACGCG
>DATHXE010000152.1:0-7498 GCA_035459845.1 Tepidisphaeraceae bacterium
AGGCTTCTGCACGTCGAGCTTGCCGAACGTGACCAGCGGGTTGCCGGTGGCGTCGAACTGGTAAACGTGATTCGCGGCCCGGTCGCTCAGGTAGATGCGCCCACGCGAATCGATTTCCAGGTCGGCCGGCGTCAGTTTCTCCGGCACCTTGAACAGCTTCGCCCACTCGCCCTTGGGCAACCCCTTCTCCAGCGGGACGGTGCTGATCGCGAAGCCGGCTCCGTCCGCGTGCAGCGCGAAGAGTTTCTCGCCGCGTACCACCAGCCCGCGCGGCCGCGCGAGTTTGAGCGTCTGCAACAGCTTCCCGTTGTCGCCGTCGTGAACCGTGACCTCGTCGACGAAATCCGTCGCGCTTTCGGAGTAGCGATGGGAGAACGACGATCCCGCCTGCTTCTCCGAGACGATCTTGCCACGCTGCGCCACGAACACGTACGACTTGCCGCCGTCGCGCGACGCCGCCATCGCCGTGACCCAGCCCGCGGGCGGGTAACTGTTCCGCCGGTTCGCGGTCGGGCTGCTCCCGAACGACTTCCCGTCCGCCCGGTACACGAACTTCGGCCCGCCGTCGGTGCTGAACGCCCACACGGTCTCGCCGTCGGTCGCGACGCACGGGCCGCCGCCCGCGCCGCCCGAACGGTACGCCCGCACGAACTGCCCAAGCCCCGCCGGCTTGTTCAGGTCGAACTGCGGGAGGTTCGTGCCGTTCTCGAGATATTGATAGTAAAACGTGGCGAGCCCGTTCGGGCCGACGGCCACGTCCATCATCGGCGCGTTCACCGGGTCGCCCCCGAACGGCGCGGGCACGTCGACCTGCTCCGGCGTCGGCAGCCACGGCGACGCCCCGCCCGCGAACCGCGGCGTGACCGTGTGCCAGTCCCCGTTCACCGCCCACCGCCTCGCGGGCATGTAAATCCCCTTCACTGCGTACTTCCCCGGCGGCACCGGCATGAAGTTGTCGTCCAGCCCGTTCCACGTCTCGGTGAACCGCCCGCCGTTCTCGGCCGTCACCGTCCGCGCCACGCCCGCCGCGAACTGGCTGATGACCCAATCCGGGTTGGCCGGGTCGACGATCGCCAGCGTCACGCGGTACGTCTCGCCCGGCGTGTTGGGCAGCGAGTAAGTCACCGGCACGCCGGTCGTCTTCGCCGGCCCGGCCGCGCCGACCGACCCGCCCACAATCGCCACGAGAAATGCAATCGATGCGAACTTCATGATGTCCTTCAATTGAACCACCCTACGGGGATGTCGACTCTTACCCCGGGACGTCCGCGCCGTTGGTTCCGGGAGGGCGAGGCTCCGTCCGAGTCGTGCGGGCATACCGCGACGATCGCAACCCACGGACGAACCTCGCTTACCCGTCATATGTCGCACCCGCCCGAAACAAGCCGGGGCAAAGGGCACGGGCATTGCCCGAAGCGCCGCCCCGCATTCTCCGGTTCACTGCACCGCCCTGATCAACAGCCGCGCCACCCGCCGCAACCGCTCCACCCCAAGCGACGGAAAACACATCGTCTCCTTCTCCCGCTCGTGGAGCCATTCCATCACCGCCTCCTCACCCGCCCCCGTGTTCAGCAGGTCGTACAGCGGATCGACGTACTGGTCGTACGTGCCGTGCGCCGCCTCCGACCTGATCGCGTTGTGCGGGTCCCAGTCGTTGAGCAGCACGCTCCGGATTCGCGACCGCACTTCGTCAAACTCGCGCATGTTCCAATTCTAACGTGACGCGTTCCCACTTTTGACATTTGACATGTGCCTTTTGACACTGGCATTCATGTCCCCCAACCGCCTCGACGCCATCCGCGAAGTCCTCCTCATGGGCCCCGGCCCGTCCGCCGTCTACCCCGAGGTGCTCCGCGCCCTCGCCCGCCCTACGCTCGGCCACCTCGACCCGGCCTTCATCGCGATCATGGACGAGACCAAATCCCTCCTCCAGCGCGTCATGACCACCGCCAACCCGCTCACGCTCCCGATCAGCGGGACCGGGTCGGCCGGCATGGAGGCCGCGTTCGTCAACCTCGTCCGGCCCGGCGACCGCGTGCTGATTCTGCTCAACGGCGTGTTCGGTACGCGCATGAAGGACGTCGCCGGCCGCCTCGGCGCGCAGGTCGAGTCGATCGACTTCCCGTGGGGCACGCCCGTCATCGTCGACCAGGTCGCCGACCATCTCCGCAAGTCCGAGCCCTACGCGATCGTCGCCGTCGTGCACGCCGAGACCTCCACCGGCGTCCTCAACCCCGTCGAGCAGATCGGCAAACTCGTCCGCGAGACGCACCCCGACGCCCTCTACCTCGTCGACGGCGTCACCAGCCTCGGCGGCATCCCCGTCCGCCTCGACGACTGGCACGTCGACGCGTTCTACTCCGGCACGCAGAAGTGCCTCTCCTGCCCGCCGGGCCTCGCGCCCCTGAGCTTCTCGCCCCGCGCCGTCGACCGCCTCAAGTCGCGCCCGACCAAGGTGCCCAACTGGTATCTCGACCTCTCGATGATCATTAGCTACTGGGAAGGCGCGAAGCGCGCCTACCATCACACCGCCCCGATCAACATGATCTACGGCCTGTACCAGGCGCTCCGCTGCGTGCTCGAAGAAGGCCTCGACGCCGCCTTCGCCCGCCACCGCGCCGCCCACGAACGACTCGTCGCCGGCCTCGCCAACATTGGCCTCGACCTGCTCGTCGCCCCCGACGCGCGGCTCCCGCAACTCAACGCCGTGAAGATCCCCGACGGCGTCGATGAGGCCGCCGTCCGCTCACGATTATTGACCCAGGATGCGATTGAGATCGGCGCCGGCCTCGGCCCCCTCGCCGGCAAGATCTGGCGCGTCGGCCTCATGGGCCACACCGCCCGCCCGGAAAACGTCGACCGCGTGGTCGCGGCGCTCAAGGCCGCGCTGGGACGGTAATCGGTTAGGTGCAGGTCAACGACCTGCTGACGCGTCGAACATCGAATGGCGCGATAGCGCAACCCGCGTTCTGTCTCGCGCATCCCCCGCGTAACTGCGCTCCTACTCTCCCTTTCCTCTCTGCGCCCCCTCCGCGCTCTCTGCGACTCTGCGGTGAGTCTTCTTCCAAGTCCTCACGGAAACACCTCCACCGCCACCTTCCCCGCATCCTTCGGCCCCGGCCCCTTCACCGCAATCACGTCTACCCCCGTCGCCGAACTCACCGGCGCCCAGATCATCACCCCCGGCCTTCTCACCAGCGTCTCCCCCGCGATCGGGCTGTACTTGCTCAGGTACGCTACGAAGGGCGTCTTCCCGCCGTCCACGCTGAACACGTGCGCGCGGTACGCCTGCTTCCCCTCGTGCGTGAACGGCGCTCGCGAGTCCGCCGGCGCCGCGAACCACGTCTTCCCGTCGTCGTTCGTGAAGAAAAGCTTCCCGGAAGGCGACGTCGTGCTCACGGTCGGAACGGGCCGAGTCGCCGGCCCCGTCGTCGCGCGCGTGGTCGCCGGCGTGCCAGACTTGGGCGCCAGATCGATGTCCAGCACGGCCGTGTAATCCCGCCACCCGCGCCCCAGAAATACCTGGTCCCGCAGCGTGTCCGCCACGCTCGCCTTCACCATTCCTTCGAACCGTGTCTTGCCGTTCACGATGACCGTCACCGGCTTGGCGAGGTCCACCATGTGCTGGCTCAGGTAGAACCGCATCGTCAACACGTTGTCCGTCTTCGCCTCGATCTTGTTCGGCCCCGTGATCTGCGCCTGCACCGTGTGCGCGTTCTCGTTCAGCACGATCGGCCCCGTCCCCTTGCGCAGATTGAGTCGCTTCTCCGCGCCCGGCACCAGCGGTTGATACACCTGCACCCAATCCACCCGGTTGAACGTCGGGTCCGGCCGGGTCGACCGCAAATTGACCTGCGTCGGGTACAGCTCGCGCACGCGCGCCCGGGCCGCGGCGTACAGCTTCTCGACAACCTCCGCAGTCGGCACGTGCCCGACGTTCCGGGTCTGCTCGAACACCACGTCGTACTTGAAGTTCTTCAGCACCGACACGAGCGCCCCCGAGTGGCCCGAGTTGATCACCTTGTCCGTCGTGTCGTGCCACACGACCGGCAGCGTGTTCCGCAGGTTCAGCAGCCGCACCCGCTGCCAGTCCCCGCTCGCCGCCCCGGCCATCGGGTTGATCGCCGCGAAGTAGGTCGGGTAATGCAGCGCCAAATTCCACGCCGCGTGCGCCCCCATCCCGTGACCGAACAGGTAGACGCGCGCCGGGTCGATATTGACCTTCCCCGCCACGTGGTGCATCGCCTGAATCACCGTGTTCATCCCCTTGAGCGACGGCCCGTAGAATTCATCTAAATTCAGCCGCGGCATGATCACCACCGCGTCCGGGTGCCGCGACAGCTCGTCCTGCACCCACTCGGAGTACATCCGCACCACGTCGTCTTGCGTCGGCATCTTCGCCGGGTCGGCCACCAGCGCGCTGAGCGCCGGCAGGCGGATCGTCAGCGGCCAGCTCTTCGTGCGGTCGTAATCCTTCGGCAGCCCAAGGAAATACTGCACCTCGTGCGCCCCCGTCCCCTCCCACACGTACGCCACCCCTGCCGGCACCGGCGCCCAGCCCAGTCGGATCCGGCACAGCCCCGCCACCGCCGCCGGCGAGATTTCCGCCTTCTCCAGCGCCTTGACGATCGCCCCCCGGTCCTCGGCCGAGTCGGTCAGGAAATACTTCTCGACCCACACGTGCGCCTGATACAGCGCCTCGTACCTCGCCGGGTCGTACCCGGGGACTTCCGCCGCATAAAGCTTCTCGAGTGCCGGCCGGGGCAACAGTTCGTCCGGCAACTGCTGCGGCCGCGGCGCGGGCTGGGCGAGCGAATGTGTGGCGCACAGTGCGACGGCGACGAGCGCGATCAGCGGCCGGGTCATGCGCATAGGATAGCCTGCCTTCCGCCCGGAAGGACACGCGCCGAGGGGATCACGTCAGTCCAGTAGCTCAACATTCCGATGTTGAGGAACAGCGTCGGAACACCTAATCACCGCTCGTTCGACACTCCGCGCCGCTCCTCAACATCGGAATGTTGAGTTACGGGAGATTCCTCCCAAAGAATCCCACCCAGTTCCCGTGAAAGATCCCCGCGATCTGCTCGTCCGAATACAGCTTCAAATCCCCCGGCGTCTGCTCGTGCCCAAACCCCCCATCCAAATCCGTCCCCAGCGCCGCGTGCCGCGCATTCCCCGCGATCTGGCACACGTGATCGATGTGATCCGCCAGCGCCGCCAGCCCCACCACCTCCGGCTTGGTCTCCTGCCGGACCCAGTTCGGGTACAGCATCCACGCGTCCAGCGCCGCCCCGATCACCCCGCCGCGCGCCACGATCTTCCTGATCTGCTCGTCGGTCAGTTGCCGATCCCCCGGCACCAGCGCCCGGCAGTTGTGATGGCTCGCCAGCAGCGGGCCCTCGAAGTAATCGAACGCCTGCGCCATCGACGTGTCGGACAAGTGCGTCACGTCCAGGATCATCCCCAGCTCGTCCATCACGCGCAGCAGCTCGATGCCCGCCGCCGAAAGTGGCCCGTCCGTCGCCGTCCCGTAGGCGTGTTGCCCCCGCCCATAATGCGCCGGCCCCGCCGCCCGCAGGCCCAGATCCCACCACTCCCGCGCCTGGTCCGGATGCGTGATCGGGTCCGTTCCCTCCATGCTCAGGATGATGCCCAGCGGCGTCTTGACCGGGTCCGCCGCGTACGCCGCCCAAAGGGCACTCAGTTCGGCGCGCGTTCGGAGCATACGGATATGCCCCTGCTCCTCCAAGCAACGGTAATACGCGAGCTGCGCGTGCGCCGCCGCGTGAGCGTGCGCCGGCGTCGCGTAATCCAGGTCCGTCCGCAAAATCGTCGCCCGGTGCTTCGCCTCCGGCCCCGACCGCGCCAGCAGGGTCGCCACGCACACCGCCACGCCCGCGCGCCTGAGTTCGGGCAGCGACAGCACGTTCGTCCCCCGCGCCGGGTGATCCGTCACCCCCGCCTCGCGCCGCCGGATTTCCTCAACGGGCAGCGTCAGGTCGCGATCGAAAAAGACCGCCGCCCACGCGAGGTCGAGGTGCGAATCGAAGATCAACCGAGGCGCGGCGGGTTGCTCCATGGTCCGATTGTGTCAGACGCAATTCACCCCGCAAGGCGCGCCCGTCTCACGCCGCCGCGATCGACGCCTTCGGGCTCTTGGGCAGCGCGACCGACACGATCGTGACCACCAGCCCGAGCCCGAGCCCGAAGAGCGCCCCCATCAGCTGGTACAGGCACTGGTGGTACTTCCACGCCGCCGCCCGATCCGCCTGCCCGCCGTACCCCGACAGCGTCGACGTCCCGTTGGCAATCGAGTCGTTGGTGACCCCCGCCAGCCACGTCCCGGCCCCGTACCCGATCCCCGCGAGCACCGCCGCCACCACGACCACAGTCAACGCCTGCCGCATACCGATTCTCCGTTCACGGACCGTTGATTCAGACCACTCGCCCCCGCGCGTCCACATTGATCGGCCGGACTTCCCCGGCCTCCCGCCACCATACCTGATTCTGCAGGTTCACGCACGGGCAGATGTGGTTCGGGATGATCGTCACCCGCTCGCCCACCTTCGGCCGTTTGGCCGACCCCGTCACGTCCACCTGCCCGTGCTCTTCGGTCAGCTTGACGATCTTCGCGTCCGGGTATTCCAGGATCAGCCCGTGACCCGAATCCGGGGCCGGTCCGCATTTATCGCTCGTCAGCGTCTTGGTGCCCGCGTCGATCACGAATTGGTCCGGCACCGCAGTCGACACGACCGTCGCGTGCACCCGCGCCGCGCAGTCGTCGACCGTGGCATATCCGCCCCGCACGCCGTTCATGTCATAAAACACGTACGTCCCCGGCCGGATCTCCGTCTGATTCCTGATGTGGTGCGACGCGTACGCCGTCGGCGTCGTCCCGCCCGACAAGATCGCCGTCGAAATCCCCGCCGTCTTAAACAGCACCACCGCCTCGCCGACCAGCGAATCAATCCCTTTGAGCTGCGCGACCGACTCCGCCCGATCGTCCTTCACGTGCCCCGGGTAGAAGAACAGCCCGTCCACCCGCACGCCCTTGAGCCGCGACGCATGTTCCGCCAACGCGAGCGCCGCCGCCGGCGTCTGAACGCCCGTGCGATGAAACCCCACGTCCAAATCGACCAGCAAACTGATCGTCGACCCCGCTGTCCGCGCCGCCTCGGCCAAATGATCCGCCGCCTCCACCGAATCAATCGCCACCCGCACGGTCTTCCGCAGCGCGAGCCTCGCGAGTTCGCCACACCGGAACGGATCCACCGCCGGATACGCCATCAGCAGGTCGTCGGCCGCCTCGGCCATCACCTGCGCCTCGCCCACCTTCGCCACCGTCAACCCGATCGCCCCGGCCTCCCGCTGGATCCCCGCGAGCAGCGTCGACTTGTGCGTCTTCGCGTGCGGGCGCAGCGCGATGCTGTGTTGTTTCGCGTACGCCGCGAGCTTCCGCACGTTCCGCCGAACGACGTCCGCGTCGATCACGATCGAT
>DATHXE010000153.1:0-2571 GCA_035459845.1 Tepidisphaeraceae bacterium
CTCTGGATCGCCGGGGCCAGGTTCAGCCGCACGCTGGTGACGCTCATCTCGGTCGCCGCCGGCGTGCTGGTGGGCATGCGCCTGCCCGGCTGGTTCGGGTGGCCGCTCGAAGGCTGGTCCACGGCCACGCTCGGGGCGCTCGTGCTCGGCATCAGCGGGTACGCGGGGCACAAGGTCTGGGTCGGGGCGGGGCTCGGATTCGTCCTGGCGTGCTGGGCGGGGCTGGCGGTGTTCGTCGTCTACTCCTCCGGCGCCGACGGCGGCTCGGCCAAGGTGTGGGCCTGGCCCCCGGTGACGCCCGGCGAAACGGTGCAGCAATACGCCACGACCGCGTGGAGTTCGCTCCGGCTTGAAGTGCGGCAGGTCCTGCCGTTCGCCTGCGCGGCGGCGCTCGTCACCGGCCTGACCGTCTCGGTTGTCTGGCCGCGCCTGGGCGTCGTGCTCCTCTACAGTTGCGCCGGCCTGAGCCTCCTGATCGGCCTGGGCGTGGCCGCCGTCAGCGTCGCCCAGCCCCAGTGGCTCAAGGCCATCCCGAACCAGACCTCGTCGCAGGTGATCATGCTCCTGAGCCTCGTCGCCTTCGGCGCAGTCATGCAATGGCGCGTCGCGCCGCAACCCCGACGCTATTGGGGATACGACCGGCACTAAGCCCCACACGATTGTGATCTCCACCGTTTAGCCGCGACCCGAAGGGCAAGCGACAGCGCCGCCCGCAGGGGAGCGCGTCGAGCACCAAGTGTGCGTCGTTCTGCCCGTAAATTATTGGACGTCGCGTGCGGCAGTGATTCATTCAGAAACAAGCCGCGCCCCTGCCGACCAATAAGGTTGTGGAATCCTCACTCTCGATCCTGGCGAAGTCGGCCGAACAGGGGCAGAAGTTTCTCCCGATGATGCCGGAGAAGTGGCCCGCCCAGACCGACCTCCTCACCTGGTGCCAGACGATGGGCCCGGGGGAGGCCTGCATCCTCGTGCTCGCCGGCATCATCTACCTGATGTTCGGGTACAGCATCTTCAAGACGCTGGTGACGCTCAACGCGATGGCGGCCGGGGCCTACCTCGGGGCCGTCATGGGCAAGAGCACCAACGCGGTCGCGGCCGGCGCGTTCATCGGCGCCGTCCTCGCCGCCGCCATCACCGTCCCGATGATGAAGTACGCCGTCTCCATCATGGGCGGCATCTTCGGCGCGGCCCTCGGCGCCAGCCTCTGGCGGCAGGGAAACCTTCAGCCCGACCTCGCGTGGGCGGGCGGCCTCTCCGGGCTGATCTTCTTCGGCATGCTGTCGATGGTCATCTTCCGCGGGAGCGTGATCATGTACACGAGCCTCCAGGGCTCGGTCATGCTCGTGTTCGGCATCCTCGGACTGATCTACAAGTACCCGTCGCTGCAGAAGGACCTGACGGAGATGTTCGCCAAGCGGAACTTCATGCTCCCCGCGGCCGTCCTGATCCCGATGATCATCGGCCTGCTCTACCAGCAGGCGTATCACCCGGCGAAGCTCCCCCCCGCAGGACCGCCGAAGAAGTAATCGAGTCGAACTGTAAACAAATGGACGGCGCGACCGCCTTGGGTCGCGCCGTCTTCTCGTTACCGCACATCCCCCACACCGTCATCCTGAGCGCAGCGAAGGATCTTGCATCGAGCTGTGAAACCGCTTCCTTCGCGCGAAAGCGCCTGGCCATCCCCGTCAGTACCTCGGGATGACACCTCGCCCGCACTCATACGTTCGTCCGCTCCCCCTTCGCCCGCCGAACCGTCTCCGCCCCCGTAATCTGAAACGTCGTCGCCGGTACGCCGCCCTTCCGGTTGATCCGCCGCACGACCAGCGCGACGATGATCACCATCACGCTCATCGCAACCGTCCCCTGCAAGACCCGCACGGTCAGCAAATCGATCAACTCGCGCCCGCGAAGCGAAGCCCGGTCGATCTTCTCGTCCGTCTCCGCGGACAATCCCTCTATGTTCTGCTTGAAGTCCGGCCGCTCCGACAGCTTTCCCACCGTGGTGGCGAGCTTGTCCAGCGCGGTCGCAGCGCCCTCCGCCTTCTCGAACGCGGCCGTGTACTTCTCCACCGCGAACCGCGTCGGCTTGGTCGTCGCGCTGAAGCGCTCCATCAGCGCGTCCGTCGACTTGATCGCGGCGTTCACGCTCAGGGTCGTCTCGCGCGTCTCCCTGCTGAGCTTTTCGAGGGACGCCGACGACTTCTGCACCCCGTCCATCAGCGCCGCACCCTCGGCGAACGCCTTGCGGCTCTCGCCGACCAGCTCGCGCAGGGCTTTCTCGCGCGACTCGAGCAGCGCCGGGATGTTCTCCACCGCCGCCGACGCCCGCGTCGTCGCCTGCGACATCGACTTGAACGACTCGAGCGATTGCTTCATCTCCGGCGTCGTCAGCAATTCGTCCCCCAGCACCTCGCCCTGCCACCGCATCAACGTCGGCAGCCGCTGGGCGAGGAACAGCGCCCGCTCGGCCAGGAACCGCGACCGCTGGATCTCGCGCGTCGCGTCGTCGATCGGGGCCAGCGGGTCGAGCCGGCCGAGGTTGATCAGCCCCTTGTTCACGTCGTGCAGGCG
>DATHXE010000154.1:0-1675 GCA_035459845.1 Tepidisphaeraceae bacterium
GGAAAATCACCTCGACCACTTCGGGGCGATCCTTGGCGATTTTCTCCCGCACGATCACCATGTGGTTGATCGGCACGCCGCCGTGCGCCAGCGCCCAGTCCTTGTTCGCCTTTTCGGCGTCCGGAACCAGCGTCTTGAAGCGCGGGTCGGGGAACTTGTCGCCGATCAGGGCTGCGTCCACCTCGCCGTCGATCAGCATCTGCGGCAGCTGCTTGGTCTCCGGCGCGCGCTTTACAAAGGAAGGATCCTTGTATTGCGCCACATGCGGGTCCTCCATGGTCGTGATTTCGACCTTCCCCCAGTCGACGCCGTAGCTCTCCGCCAGGATGCCGCGCACCCAGATGCCGGTGGTCTGGGTGTAGGAGCGCACGCCGAATTTCCTGCCGTTCAGGTCCGACGGCTTCAGCGTGCCGCGTTCGGAGTTGTAGGCGACGGTGTGAAGCTGGCCGCGCCCGACCACGGTCGCCGGCAGCAGCACATAGGGCAGCCCGTATTCCCGCGCCTGCAGGAACGTGACGATCGCGAGCTCGCCGCAGTCGAACCGGTGCTCGCGCACCATCGGCTTGAAGCCGCGGTTCGGCACCGGGAAATCCGGGAAATCCCATTCCACCAGATCGGACTTCACGCGTCCGTCCTTCAGCGCGATCACGTTGGGATAGTTGCCGAGGAGGGTGTACAGCTTCATTTTGTCGGGGCGGGTCAGCACGGCAGGTCTCCCTACTTCTTCGCCAGCGCCGGATAGAGGTCCAGCGCGGTCTTGTAGAAAATCCGATCTTGATCCGCCTGTGGCAGGAATGAAAGCGCCTTGCGCGCCATTTCGATCAGTTCCGGCAGCGGCGGATCGGCGGCGGGGAAGTTCGAGCCCCAGCAGATACGCGAGGCGCCGAATTCGCTCACCGCCTGGCCGAGAAACGTCTCGGGCGTGGCCTTGCCTTTCATCGACTGTTCGATCGGGCGGTGGGTGAGCTTGAGATACACGTTCGGATATTTCGCCAACGCCCAGAGCGGCGCAGCGGAGGCGAACGGCGGTCCGTCGGCGGCCTCGGCGCGGGCGAAATGGTCGAGCAGGATGCGGACCTTTGGAAAACGCTTGATGACGGTCTCCAGGAGCGGCAGGCCCGCAACCCGCATTTGCATGCAGACCGGTAGTCCCTGATCGGACGCGAACTGCCAGGCCGGAAACGCCGCCTCGTCGGCGAAGAACGTCTCCTGCGCGGCGTGCGTCGAGCCGGAGGTGAAGATGCGCATGCCGGTGAGCCCTTTGCCCATCCAGTGCTTCATCTTGGCCGGCGCGTCGGGCGCGACGACATCGACAGAAAATACGCCAGTGAAGCGCTCCGGATGCGCCGTGACCGAGTCCGCCCTGTCGGAATTATCGAAGGCGTAGGCCGACGACGCCTGCACCAGCACCGCCTTGTCGACCCCTGCTTCGATATTGGCCTTCACCATGTCCGGATAGTCGAGCGGGTGTTCCGCCGACCAGGCGGATTGTTTCCCGAACAGCGGCGCCAGCGGATATTTTTTCGTGTCGGTGGCGATGACGTGGGTGTGGGTGTCGATGATCATTTCAGGTCTATGCAATTGGGCTCGATTGTTGCTGCGAGCACCGCTCTGCTCTCTCCCCCGCTTGCGGGGGAGAGGTGGAGAGGGGGGTGCTGAGAGCACCGGCCGCGCT
>DATHXE010000155.1:0-11686 GCA_035459845.1 Tepidisphaeraceae bacterium
CGCCGCTCCGCCGCCGCCAGCTTGCCCGCCACGTCGTCGTAGATCCCCTGGTCCGTGTCGGCCTCGAGCCGCGCCGTCACCACGCCCTCCTGGTCGTCCAGCCGCTTGTCGAACTCCGCTCGCAGCGCCGCGACCGTCTCCTGCGCGACCTTCACCGACTTACGCGCCTCGCGCGCCGTCGGGTCGGCGTCGATCGCAGAGTCCTCCATGGCGCGGAGCCGCGTCAGGGCCGCGTCGAACGCCGCATCCGCCTCGGCCTGCGCAACCGGGCTGGTCCCGACGAACAGTTGCAGCGCCTCGCCCGACTGCGCCGCCGCGTCCACCAGCGCCTGCAACTCCTGGTAATCCGGATTCTGGCCCAGCCGCTCGAGCACGGGCGCCGCCGCCGCCTCGGCGTCCCGCGCCGCCAGGTCCGCTCCCCGCAATGCCGCCCGCATCTGCGGGTCCGATTCGTACCGCACGACCGCCGTCGCGCGCGCCTTGTCCAGCCGCTCGCGCGCCGCATCCCGCCGGGCCCGGGCGTCTTCCACGCGCCGCCGCAACTCAGCCGCCTCGGCCGACGCCGTCGCCAGGTCCGCCGTCACCCCGGCCGCCCCGCTCGTCCGCACCTGCTCGCGCAGCCGCGCGTTCGCCTGCTCCTGCGACGCCAGTTGGCTCGCCAGGTCCGCCTCGCGCCGCACCGCCGCGTCGTACGCCTGACGCAGCCGGTCCCGCTCGGTCATGGTCGGGGTCGATGGCTGATACGGCGCCTGCGCGAACGCCGGCAGACCGCCGACGACCGACAGACCCAGCGCCGCCGCCGCGACGCGCGCCAGCAACCGGACGGTCTTCGACTTGGCATTTTTGTTTCTCACGGCGAACTCCCGGCTGACTTGGCCCCGCGACTCCCAGACGACGCGCGACACCCCAATCGTAGCCCCCACCGAAGCTAGACACCCCGCAAAGCCGTTCGTTTGCCCGCTATCTCACACGCGGCGCCTAACATCGTGGAGCACGCTCGCGGCCGGTGGCTTTGCCGGCCGGAGCACTCGGCGATTCGGCCCTGAAACGGAGCGGTGTAAATCATGGTTCGCGCGTACCTTCGGTTCATCTCATTACGCAGCGCCGACCGCATCGCCGACGCGCTGACGGAGCAGCAGTACGTCGGACCGCACCAGCGCGTCGGAGCCGCGCTCGACGCGGCACGGGCCCGCGTCGGATTTTGCGCGGCTGCCGGGGCGCGGGCGCTCGATGCCCTTGGCCTCGACCCCGCCACGACGATCGGTCGGCTTCGGCGGACCGAGCTCATGCAGCTTGCCCGGGCGATTTACCGGGGGTGGAGACATTCTGTCGGTGAGAATTCCCCGCCGTCGCAGGAGCGTGACAAACTGAGCGTTGGATAGTTGGGCTCTGGATACGCCATCGCCGGCGCGGCAGGCGCGCGGAGCGCGCCGCGCAACTGGCATCGTTTGTGCACTAAGTCCCCACGGGTGGTCGATGATGAGGTCAACTCAGGATCGGCCTGCACCGTGGAGAACTTAGCCATGCTACCTTACCTGCCCATTTGCTCTTCTCCCGACGCCTACCGACTCCTGTCCGGTCAGTTGCCGTCGATCAACTCGCCCGATGCGCTGCTCCAGGGCGCGGTCGCCGTCGCGATGCACCAGTGCCCGACGGCCGACATCGGGCGGGTCGACCAGACCCTCCAGAAGTACGTCGACGTGATCCGCGCCCGCGTCCGCGGCAGCCAGCCGCAGGCGCTCTGGGCCCACATGCACGAGTACCTCTTCGAAGACCTCAAGTTCAGCGGCAATACGCTCGACTACTACAACCCCGCCAACAGCTACCTCCCCGCCGTCCTCGAGACCAAGCTCGGCCTGCCGATCACGCTGTCGCTGGTCTACAAGGTCGTTGCCGAGCGCCTGGGCTTCCGCTGCTGGGGCGTGGGCCTGCCCGGCCACTTCCTCTGCGGCATCGAGGTCGAAGGCGCCCGCATGCTGATCGACCCCTTCGCCCAGGGCCGCATCATGACCAGCGAAGAGGCCCAGGGCCGCATGCAGGAGATCTTCGGCGAAGACGCCGAGTGGAGCGAAGACCTCCTCCGCCCCGCCAGCAACCGCCATTGGCTGACGCGGATGCTCCAGAATTTGCTGAACATCTTCGGCAGCAGCGGCGCCTACCAGGACGTCGCCGCCATGCTCGAGATGGAAATCCTCCTCTGGCCCGAACAGATGCGCCTGCAGCGCGACCTGGCGCTGGTCCTGGCGCGGCTGGGGATGGCCGAGCCGGCGAGCAAGTGGCTCGACAACTACCTCCGCAGCAACCCCGACGACCCGCAGTGCGGGGACCTCAAGCAGCTACTCGAAGTGCTGTCCGCGTAAGCCCGACCCGCGACTAAAAACGAAAGCCCTCGGAGCTTGCTCCGTGGGTTCTTGTTTGAGCACAAGGGGCTCCGCCTACCGCCCGAGGTCCGCCAACCACGCCTCGACCATCGGCATCTCGTCCGGCTCGAAGACCTGCGGCACCGTCAAGACGCGAAACGTGCAGGTCGACGGGGGGTACGTCGGCGGCTACGCCGGCTCGCTCATGCGCGCCGCGTCCGCCGCCGGCAGAACAACGTGACGCCGCCGAGGGCGAGCAGGGACAGGCCCGCGGGTTCGGGCACCTGGATCAGGAACGCCCGCGTGTACGCCGCCTGCCCTCCCGCGCCGTCGGGGTCGTAGGCGCCGAAGCCGCTCACCCAGTTCGTGTCGCTGATGCCGCGGGCTTGGGTGAGCGTCCAGAGTAGTTGGTCGGCGGGCGGGAGCAGCGTGTTCAAGTCGATCGCCACCCCGTCGGCGCCCCAGGCGACGGCGCGGTCGCCGAGGTTCGTGCCGCCGCTATACTTCGTCGCGTACCCGACGGCCGTGCCGTCGGTGTTCACGGCGAAGGCCCGGCTATTAGTGATGCCGCCGCCGCTGGTGCCGAGGTTGCCCAGCTCGGTCGCGAGGGTACCGGAGGCACCCCACCGCACGGCGCGCTCGCCACGGTCCGTGCCGCCGCTGTACTTGTCAGCGTACCCGACGGCCGTGCCGGCGGTGTTGATGGCGCAGGCGAGGCTGAGCGTGTAGCCGCCGCTGGTGGTGCCGAGGTTGCCAAGTTCGGTCGCGGCGGTGCCCGAGGCGTCCCATCGGACAGCGCGGTTGCCGAAGGACGTGTCACCGCTGTACTTGTACGCGTACCCGATGGTTGTGCCGGCGGCGTTCACGGCGTAGGCGACGCTGTGTGTGGTACCGTTGTTGCGCGTGCCGAGGTTGCCCAGTTCGGTCGCGAGGGTGGAAGACGCATCCCACCGCACGGCGCGATAGCCGAGAGAGGAATACGTGCCCCCGGGATACTTGTCCGCGTAGCCGACGGCGGTGCCGGCGGCGTTTACGGCGTGGGCGCGGCTGCTTGTCACGCCGTCGTCGCGGGTGCCGAGGTGGCCCAGTTCGGTGGCCGCGGTGCCCGACGCGTCCCACCGCACGGCGCGGTCTCCGAGGTTCTGCGCGTACCCGACGGCGGTGCCGGCGGCGTTGACGGCATACGCGCGGCTGATCGTGTAGCCGCTGCTGCTGGTGCCGAGGTTGCCCAGCTCAGTCGCAACGGTATTGCCCGCGTCCCACCGCACGGCGCGGTCGCCGCGACTCGTGCCGCCAGTGTACTTGGTCGCGAAGCCGACGGCGGTGCCGGCGGGATTGACGGCGTAAGCGTAGCTGTCCGTGGAGCCGCTGCTGTCGGTGCCGAGGTGGCCCAGCTCGGTCGCGACGGCAGCGGAGGCATCCAACCGCACGGCGCGGGTGCCGAGGTCCGTGCCGCCGCTGTACTTGTCCGCGTAGCCGACGGCCGTGCCGTTGCCGGCGGTGGAGCCGGGGGCGACGGGCACGGATAGGGCTGAGGACCGATACCCCGTGCCGGTGGCGCTGTCGTACGTCGGCCCGCCGTAGATCGGGGCGGCGTGTGCAACTGGGGCGGTGACCAGCAGCGCCATCCCCGCCACGGCTACGAGGAGATTCGGGCGACGATTGATCGGTTTCGCGTTGATGCGTGTACTCCTTCCATCCGGCACGCGCTCCCTCCGGAACGGGGCCGGTGATGGCCGGGAGCGGGTGCTACGACACGCAGTGGGACCGGCGGGCAGGCGGGGGGGCACAATACACGACCGGATTGGCAGGATTCGTCCGCGTCCCGCGGGCGAATCCCCGGCCATCACGATTCGTCATATCAGTTGACGCCAATCTTGCCCGCGCTACGTCAGGTCCGCCACCCACGCCTCCACCATCCCCATCTCTTCCGCCCTGAAGATCTGCTGGGCAATCAGCGCCCGGTAGCACGCCAGCAGGTTGTCCGCGACGTGCGACGGGCCCTTCTTCAACTCCAGGCCCCCGAGGATCTGGATGATCCGCTCGTTGTGGAGGTAGCCGGGGACCTCGTCGGCGAAGTCGCGCATGAGGTCGTGGGGGTTGCGGGCCTGGACGACGTCGGCCTCGTGGAAGACCAGGGCCGAGTCGGCCGACAGTTCCCACAGGCACCGCTGGGCGATGAAGGACCGCCAGATGTCGGTCATCCGGAACGTGCACGTCGAGGGGAGGTACAGCAGCGGGTACGCCGGCTCGAACCACCACGTCGCCTGCGAGTTGAACGGGCAGTAGAGCCCGGCCGGCAGCAGCACGCTGGGCGTCGCGGGGGCGAAGTCGAAATCGCGGTCCTGCGTCAGCCGCCAGACGGCGTCCACGTCCGGCGAGCCGTTGGCCAGCGACTGCTGGATCGGGCAGGCGAGCTCGCGCGGCGCGCCCGTGGCGCGCGGCGACGTCTTGTCGAGCGATTGGACGATGTAGCGGAGCGGGTATCCGCGCGGCCAGACGGGCTTGTCGGAGAATTCGGTGTACGCGTTGTGCCACGGCGCCGTGCGCGGGTCGGGCGTCGCCGGGGTCGCCGTCGTGCGGATCGTGCGCGGCCGCCAGTTCGGCAGCGTGGCGTTGTCGTCGTCGGTCTCGAAGATGGCCGGGGCCTTGTCGCGGATGGCGGCGAGGTAGGCGAGGTTCTTGCGCGTGTAGTGGCCGGTCGGCAGCAGCTTGGCGAGCGCGAACGGCATCTCGAGCTGCGTCGACAGCGACAGGAACGTCGTGTGCGGCACGTCGTACGCGGCCGGGCCCTTCTTGTCGCCGGCGACGATCAGGCGGGCGTTGTAGGTGCCGAGCAGGTCGCTCCAGGCTCGGACGGCAGGGGTCGGGGCCTGGATCGTGGTGATGATGGCGGCGAACGACATAGGCGTGGGGACCGGGTCAGGCGGGCTGGGCGGCGAGAAAGGGCACGGGCACGACGGCGGGGGTGACCGAAACGGCGGTCACCGGGGGCAGGCCGGTGCGCCGGCGGGGGTTTCGGCGGACGGGCTTGCGCTGCTTGTGGAGTTGCCAGAGGATGCGGAAGGCTTCGCGGATGGAGCTTTCGCCGACGCTCGGCGACGGGCAGCAGTAGGTGATCGGCACTTCCGTCCAGCGGAAGGCGTGCATCATGTAGCGGATCTCGGTCTGGAAGAAGTGGGCCCGGCTCCGCACGCCAACGTCGACGACGTGCTGGAGCGCCGCGCGGGAGAAGCACTCGAACCCGCTGGTCATGTCGCGCATGCGGGTGCGGAGCAGCGCGTTGGCGAGGATCGTTCCGCCGCGCGAGATCATCGACCGCTTGAAGCCGCTGTCGCACCGCGCCCCGGGCATGAAGCGGGAGCCGCCGGCGTAGTCGTAGCCCTTGGCCATGGCGGCGGTGAAGCGGGGGATCTGGTCGGGGTCGTGGGAGAGCCCGCCGTCCATCTCCAGGATCCAGTCGAACCCGCCGGCGAGGGCGGCGCGGTACCCGGCGAAGTAGGCGTGAACGACGCAGCGGTTTTCCGGGGCGTAGAGCACCTGGAGGCGCGGCTCGCGCTCGGCGATCTGGCGGGCGCGGTCGAGCGAGCCGTCCTTGCAGACCTTGTCGAAGACGGTGATCAGCCGGTCGTCGGGCCCGAGGTGGGCAACGACGCGCGCGACGAACTCGTCGATCGTGTCGATCTCGTTCGCGAGCGGCGTGACGATGGCGAGGCGCCGGGTGCGCTGCTGAGGCATGGGGCGGCGAGTGTAAGAAAACTTGCGCCCGAACACGAGCGGAAAGCGGAGAAATTCACCGCCGGTTTACGCGGGGCGCTTGGGTAACAGGGAAAGATGTATCGAATCCGGCAGGAACGGGTCGCCGGGCGAACGTTTGCGGATGAGTACGCGCGGCGATCTGGGTAAATGGTCGGAGTCGGCGGCGATGGCGTCGTCGAAAGTCTCGGGCGGGTGGGCCCGCCAACCCGCAAGCGGGTGTGCTCCGCACACGTCCCAGCGCGTTACTTCGCGGGTTGCGCCTTCTTCAGCGTCGAGAGGTATTCGACCAGATCGACCAGGTCCTGCTGGCTCATGTTCTGGACCAGCCCCTCGGGCATGATCGACAGCTTCATCGGCCGGCGTTCCTTCACGTCCGACTTCTTCACCGGCGTGGTGATCCCGCCCGCCCGGCGGAGCGTGATCTCGTTCGCCGTGTCGGAAATCACGATCCCGTCCAGCGCGTCGCCGTCGCCGGTCATGAGGATCGTGCCCTCGAAGCCCATCGTGATGCCGGCGTTGGGGTAGATGATCGACGTGAACAGCGCCTCCTTCGGCAGCTTCGCCCCGATCTCCGACAACTCCGGCCCGTAGCTCGAGCCCTGGCCGTTGACGACGTGGCACGTGCTGCACTGGTTCGTCGCGTTCGTGAACACCGCCCTGCCGCGCGCGGCGTCGCCCTTCATCGCCACCAGCTTGTCGACCGCCGGCAGCTTGGTGCCCTTGGCGGCGGGGCGGGGGAAGAGCTTGTCGGCGTCGTCCTGGATGTCCTTGTGAGAAGACGAGTGAAGGAGGGCCGCCGCCAGCGGCTTGGCGTCGTCCGGCAGCTTGCCCTTCTCGGCCAGGGTCAGGACGGCGCGGGCGCCGTTCTTCGAGCGCGTCATGGCCGTGAGCGCGCCCTGGCGGAGCGCCGCCTCCCGCTTCGGATTCGACACGATGTTCTCCAGCGCCTGGAGCACCTGGCGGTCACTGGTGGCGGCGGCGAGTGCGGTCGTGATCTTGGCCGCGTCCGGGCCGGCCAGCCCGCGCTCGAGCGCCTTGGGGTCATTCTTCAGGACGATCCGGAGAGCGGTGCCGACCGAGGCGTCCGTCGGCTTGGCGGCGACGAACGCGAGCAAATCCTCGCTCCGGTCCGGGATGTCGAACTGGTCGACGAGTTGCACGAACTCGGGCGTCCCCTTCGACGCGTCCAGCAGCCCGGCGACCTGCGCCTTCACCTTCGCCGCCTTGTCCGCGTCCAGGTTCTTCAACCGCGACAGCGTCTCGGTCAAAATCGTCTTGTTCTGCCCGGCCGACGCGAGGATGCCGAGCAGGGCGTCCGTCCGGTAGTCGTTGCGGAGGAAATCGAAGCTGCGGAACAGATGCGGGATGCGGGCCTTGGGCGTCTCGGGGTTGAGGATCACCTTGGCCACCAGCGGCGCCGCCGCCGGCGCCCGCAGTCGCCACGCGATGTCGGCCCCGCCGGGCTGGGCGAGCACGTCGCCCACTTTCTTTTGATACGCCTCGAAGCAGGCCTCGTCCTGACCGGCGGCGGCGATGCCGAGCGCCTCGAGGTACCAGCGGTCCTTGCCATCATGCTGCGCCGCCAGCTCCGCGAAGATCGCCGGCACTTCCGGCGACTTCATGCCGTGCAGCGCGACCGCCACCTCCCGCCGAACCGCGGCCGACGGGTCCTTCGACAGCGGCTTGAGAATCGGCGGCAGCTCCTGCTTCAGCTCCCGCGCGATGCGCAGGCCGGTGATGCGGATGTCGGCGTCCTTGTCGGCGAGGGCCTCGGTGACGTATTGCGCGCCGCCATCTTGCAGACGGGCGAGCAGGTGCAGCGCGCGGGCCCGCATGCGCGGCTCGGACGTGTCGGCCCACACCTTGATCAGGTCGTGCTGGGCCGCCTTTCCCATCTTGTTCAGGGCGACCCACCCGAGGTACCGCGTCGCCAGATTCGGATTCTTCAGCGCCTCGATCGCGCCTGCGGCCGTCGACACGTTCACCGCCTCCACCCCCATCTTCGGGCTCGACGACGGCGCCACCCGATACACCCGCCCCTTCGGCACAAACTGCGGCGCCGCCTCCCCCGCCTTGGGCTTGTCACCCGTCGCGTGCCCGCCCACGCCCGGGTCGTACCAGTCCGACACCATGATCGACCCGTCCGGCGCCACGCACACGTCGCTCGGCCGGTACCACTTGTCCGACCCGCCCTGCAGGATGTTCACGATCGTCGCCTTATACCCCGCGCCGCTCGGCGTCACCGGGTACGCCCGCACCACGTTCGGCCCCGCGTCGCAGTGGATCATCTGGCCCCAGAACTGCTGGGGCAGGAGCTTGCCCTCGTACACGCAGATGCCGGTCGGCGAGCCCGCGCCCGTCTGCAGCAGGTTCGGCACCACGCCCGGGTCGAATTGGTGGAAGTGGTAGAGCGGGCGGAGGTCGTCCGATTCGCCGCGCGCCTGGGCGCGGCGCCACGCCGTCTGCCACCCGCTGTTGTCGGACTCGTTGTTGTACCCGTAGTTGCCGTGCTCCATCACGTAGTTGATGCGCACGCCGCGGTTGCCGTCGTCGTCGTTGTCCGACTGCCACATCGATCCGAAGCTGTCGACCGCGACCTCGTAGTTGTTCCGGAAGTTGTTCGCCAGCGTCTCGACGTTGGAGACGGCGCCGGTGTCGGGGTTGAAGTCGGCCCGGAAGACCATGCCCTGGCGGTAGGGTTTGTTGTTGTCGACGATCTCCCGGCCGAACTGGTCGATCACCGGCTTGCCGTCGGGCCACTTGAGCTGCCCGCCGGCGTTGCCGAAGTTGAAGTACAGCTTCCCGTCCGGCCCGAAGACGAACGCGTGAATCGCGTGGTCGTGCTGCACGCCCTTGATGCCGGTGAAGATCGGCTTGGGCGGCCCATCCGCCTTGAGGTCGCCGTCCTTGTCTTCGAACAAGAACACGTTGGGCGCACACGACACGATCACCCACTTGCCCAGCACGCAGATGCCCAGGGCCGAGTTGATCTCCGGCCCCTGGTAGAACGTGTTGGCCTTGTCGGCCTTGCCGTCGCCGTCGGTGTCTTCGAGGACTTGGATGCGATCCCCGGCCGGACGGAGCTTGGAGTTGCGGTAGTTCCAGCCCTCGGTCACCCACACCCGCCCCTTGGCGTCGATGTCCATGTCGCACGGGTTGCCGAACTGGGGCTCGGCGGAGAACAACTGCACGGCCAACCCGTCGCCGACGGCGAGGGCCTTGAGCGTCGCCTCGGGCGCGAGCTGAGCGAAGGCGGGCGAGGCGAAGGCGGCGGCGAGGGCGAGGGCAATTCGGCTACGGCGATTAATCGTCGGCATCGGGAGCGGGCTCCTGAGGGTTTTTCGAGTGATCGTGGGGCGCGGCCAAGATAACGTGCTTGCGCGCGAAAGTGTTACTGCGCGGGGGCGAGACGCGTTGTCCGCTTTTGGGTGCCATGCAACGCCGTGAACCGCCACCGGCCTCTGCTTCGTAACAGTTTCCCCCTTCACGTGATAAGGGCCTCCGTCCCAAGCTGTGGGTTGTTGACACCCAACCGGAACGGAGGCCCACGATGTCTTCGGCAGGCGGACGGACCCGCGGCGGCGCGACGGCCGCCCCACTCTACCCCCACCCGCTCGGCCCGGCCACGGCCGAACTGTTCGAGCCCCTGCTCGGCCGCCCGGCCGCCGGCACCCGGGGCTGGCCCCCGCTGTGCCTGTGCGTGTCGGCCGTCGTGGTCGCCTGGGGCGCGGCCCGGTCGCTCGCCGAGCGCCTGGCCGGCGCGTGCGGCACGCTGGCCGACCTGTACCCGGGCGTCGCGTGCGGCGCCACGTACCAGGGGTGGGTCAAGGCGCTCGGGCGGCTCGGGCGCGGCCGCGACGGGCTCCACCGCCGCGTGGCCGACCACCTCCGCGGGCACGTGCTGGCGCTCGGCGGCGGGCGGTGGCGGGACCGCCACGGGTGGTGCGCGTTCGCCGTCGACGGGACGCGCGTCGACGCCCCGCGGACGCGGGCCAACGCGCGCGGCCTCGGCCGGGCCGGGCGGCGCGGGACCGGGCCGCAGCTGACCCTGACCGTCGTCTACCACGTCGGGACCGGGCTCCCGTGGGCGTGGCAGGTCGGGCGCGGCACGGCGTCCGAGCGGGCGCACCTGCGGCGGCTGGTGCGGACGCTCCCGTGCGGGTCGCTGCTCGTCGCCGACGCCGGGTTCTGCGGGTACGACCTGTGGCGCGACCTCCGCCGGCGCGGGGTGCACTGGCTCGTCCGGGTCGGGTCGAACGTGCGCCTGATCGCCGGGCTCGGGTGCGCGGCCCGGCGCGAGGGCGGGCAAACCGCGTACGTGTGGCCGGGCGACCGGCGCGGCGAGCCGCCGCTGCCCGTGCGCGTGGTCGGGGCGCGGCGGGCCCGGCGCGACCGCCGGGGCGGCGCGGGCGCGACCGCGTGGCTGGCGACCGACCTGCCGGCCGGCGCGTTGTCCGACGCGGCGGCCGGGGCGCTGTACACGACGCGGTGGGGCGTGGAGGTCTTCTTCCGCACGTTCAAGCAGACGCTGGCCCGGCGCAAGCTGTGTTCCGGCACCCCGGCCCACGCGCGGCTCGAACTGCACTGGGCCGTCATCGGGCTGGCGGCCGCCAACCTGCTGGCCGCCCGGGCGATCGCCGACCGCGGGCACGACCCGCTGTCGTGGAGCGCGGCCCTGGCGCTCCGCGAACTCCGCCGGGCCGCCGGCGGGCGCGGCGGCGGCGACGCGGCCGGCCTGCCCGCGCGCCTGGCCGCGTGTCGGAAAGACCGGTACCGACGCGCCGGCGGCAAGGCCGCCCGGCGCTGGCCGCACAAGAAGACGGACCGCCCGCCCGGCGAGCCCAAGGTCCGGTACGCGACGCCCGCAGAGATCCAATTGGCCAGCGAGGTTTACGATGACGAGCTCGCCGCCTAGTTCACGGCGTTGCATGGCACCCGAACGCGCCCTGCGCGAGCGGTGGGCGGTGCCCACCCTACTTCAGATACCCCTGCGCCTTCATCCACTCTGCGCACCGCGCCGGCCACTGGGTGACGAGTTGCCCGGGGACGGGGCGGAGGCCGTAGCCGTGGCCGCCGACGGGGTAGGTGTGGACCTCACACGGGACCTTCTGCGCCTTGAGGGCGAGGGACCAGGCGTAGACGTTCTCGACGCCAATGCCGTCGTCGTTGGTCATGACGCAGAACGCGGGGGGCGTATCCTTGGTGACGACGAGTTCCTTGGAGAGTTGCGTGACGTCGTACAGGCGCGCCTTCGGGTTGGCCGGGTCGGTTTTGGGGGCGGCGAGGTAGGCGGGGTAGATCAGGACGGAGAAGTCGGGGCGGCAGGAGATTTTATCGGCGTCGTCGACGGGCTCGTACGTGCGCTTCTCGTAGTTGGTGCTGGCGGCGGCGGCGAGGTGTCCGCCGGCGGAAAAGCCGAGGATGCCGATGCGCTTGGGGTCGATCTTGAGGTCGGCGGCCTTGCTGCGGACCAGGCCGATCGCGCGCTGGGCGTCCTGGAGCGGCGCGGCGCCGCGCGGCTCGCCCTTGCGCGCGGGGACTCGGTACTTGAGCAGAATCCCGGTGAC
>DATHXE010000156.1:0-2926 GCA_035459845.1 Tepidisphaeraceae bacterium
CGTTCCCATAGCGCGTCGAGCGAGTCCGTCACCGGCGCCAGGCGCGCCCGGAGGTGTGTCCGGGCCGCTTCGGTCAGGCGCCGGCAGGCGAGGATCCGCTCGCCGTGGCGGGCGAGCGGCTCGTACGGAAGGTCGCGGAGCTCCACGAGCAACCGCAACCGGAACAGCTCGGCCCCGCGGTCGTTCCCGTCGGCCCCGTCGATCGCCCCGAGCATCCGGTCGACCGAATAGTCCGTCTGCGGCAGGTCGCTGGCGGACAGCGCCATCTCGCGGCCCTCGTACGTGTCGAACCCCAGGGCGTCGGCCGCGCGCCAAAAGTCGTCCGCCGTCGCCGGCGCGGGGTCGTGCGCCCCGGACAGATAGCGGACCGCCATGTCGCGGACCGCCGACTGTTCGTGCGTGAGGAACGGGATGACCTGCGCGGGCGTGAGCATCCGCGCGTTTTCATCCCCTGCGACGCACTTGTCAACCCGCCACTCTCATCCAGCATGCACCGCACGCCCACTTGCGGGTTAGTGGCCCGCCACGTCTCCTCACGCCGTTCCGACTCTCACTCCCCCGACCCACACCCCGCCGACCGCCAACTCCCCGTCCAGCAACACCAGATCCGCCCGCTTCCCCGCCGCGATCGACCCCACCTCGCGATCGATCCCCAGGACCGTCGCCGGCGTGAGCGACGCCATCCGAACCGCCGTCGGCAGGTCCACCCCACCCGCGCGGTGCATGTGCCGCACCATGTGGTCCATCCCCCGCGCCCCCGACGCCAGCGACCGTCCGTCCGGCGTCAGCCCGACCTCGCCGTCGTGATAGAACGGCTCGCCGCCGTCGATCGGCCCGAACAGATACTCCCCCGGCGGCATGTCCGTCGCCCGGCTCGCGTCCGTCACCAGCGCGACCCGGTCCGCCCCCTTCATCGTCACCGCGAACTTGAGCAACTCGGGCGCGAGGTGCCGCCCGTCGGCGATTACCTCGGTCGTCATGTCCGCCGTCGCCAGCACGAACTCGAGCATCCCGCCGCGGTAGGGCGGCGCGAACCGGCTCCGCACGCTCACGTAATTGCTCATCGCGCAGAACAAATGATCGACGTGCCGCACGCCCAGCGCGTGCGCCGCCGCCATCTCGTCCCACGTCGCGTTCGAGTGACCGGCGTTCAACCGCACGCCGCGCTCCCGCGCGTCTCGATAGAAGTCCGCCGCCCCGTCCAATTCCGGTGCACACGTCGCCACGACCAGCGCATCGGGCGCGTACGCGAGATACTCCATGTACTCCCCCCGCGTGGGCGGCCGCATCAGTCGAGGGTGACACCCGACCTTCTCCTCCGCGAAGTACGGCCCGTACAGGTGCGCCCCCGCCACCCGCGGCAACCCCCGCGCCGCGTCCGGCCCCGCCCGCACGGCCGCCCGGCAGCACTCTAGAAACGCGATGATCTGCTCGTGCCGCCCCACTGTGTTGGTCGGCGCGACGGTCGTCGTGCCGTGCCGCGCATGCGCCGCCAAAACCGCCTCGAACGCCGCCGGCGTGCCGTCCATGAAGTCGCGCCCCGCCGCCCCGTGCACGTGCATGTCGACGAACCCGGGCGCGAGGTACTGGCCCGTCGCGTCGATGACTTGCCCACGCGGATCGCCCGGCGGCGCGTCCGCCCGCCGTCCGCAGAACGCGATCCGCCCGTCCGCGCCGACGTCCACCACGCCGTCGGCGATGAGCGAGTCGGGCAGGACGAGGGTGGCGCCGGTGAACCTGAGCATGCGTCGCCCGGCGCGCGCGAATCGCGCGTACCGGACTACGGGCAACTACCCAAGCCCCTTAACGAAGTTGTCGGACTTCACTGAGGCGGCGTGATCGCGACGACCGCCCCCGCGCGCACCGTCACCGTCCCGCCGTCCGGGTACGTCCACACGCGACCCTTCAGGTCGACCCCGGTCACGCGCTCGGCCGACGGTATTCCCAGCATCCGCACGACCGACTGCGCCGACACCGATCCGCCGCGCGCCAGTTCGTCGGCGAGCAACTTCCAGCGCCCCGCCGACCCGGTCGACAAGTACGCCGCGCGGAGATCGCCCACCGCCCGGTCGTGATCGGCGGCCCGCGACTCGGCCAACTCGCGCAGCTTCGCCGACTCCTCGGAAACCTCCCGTACCCGCGCCGTCAACTGCCGCACGTCGTCGCGCAACTCCGACACCGTTTGCTGAGCCGCGAGCGTCTGGGCGTGCCTGGCCCGCGCCGTCGCGTAGGCGGCCTCGGCCGCGTCGAGCGCCCGCGCGAGCTGGCGATCCTTCTCAGCGAGCTCGGCCGACAGACGGGCGGTCCGGGTTTCAAGGGCCGCCAAGCTCGGCTCGTCACTGTTACTAGTCGGGGCGATGGCGCGTGCCGCAGGACGCATCGGCGGTTCGACCGCGACGGCGGCCACCACGGTCGGCGCCGCCGGCAGGGGGCGTCGCTGCCTGCCCGGCTGACTTAAGAGAAGAATCGTGAAGCCCAGCAGGGGGATCAGGGCGAGCGTCGGGCTAACCAGCCGCCCGCGCTGCCGGGACTCCAGTGGCAGGGGGCCGCCGGGCTGGGACTGCGTGACGAGCCGCGTGCCGCACCGCGGGCAGTGCAGCGCGGAGCCCGGGGCGTGCACGCCGCACCGGGGACACGTCGGGGATGTAATGCTGGCGATCATGGCGTCGCTCGCTCGGCGGTCCAGCGCATGTTCGATCCGCCGACGAGCCTAACGCGCCCGGAACGCGCAGGGGAAGCGAAAAAAATGGGGTGCCGCGGGATATTCACCGTCCGAAACGTTCGAGCGGATCAGTCCGGTGCAGTTCGGTGAACGAAGCGCTGCGTCAAACGAAAAACCCACGGTGCGAGCACCGTGGGCTTTCATTGCGTTTAGAGAACTGTCCGGGAGGGACGCTTAGCGATTGCCGCCGCCACCACCGCCGCG
>DATHXE010000157.1:0-7192 GCA_035459845.1 Tepidisphaeraceae bacterium
GCGCCTCGGGCCGGGGTCGCGTCCGTGTGCACCCGTAACGGGCACCCACTCATCTCTGATCGCGGGCCCGAATTCGCCGGAGACTCCGTGCAGATGATCGGGGCCGAACGCGCCCCGATCAACGCCAACTGCTCTTGCCAAACCGAGATCACGGTGCGGCCACCCGACAACGGCATCCCGAACACCGACCGCCCCAACACCATGTCAAACTGGTCGCGGCGGAGCGTGCCGGCGAGCAGGATCACGCCCGCAAACGTCCGCGGCACCCGCGCCGTGAAAACGGGACGCGGCGTCCGCCCAACTGATGCGCCCGCCAGGGTTGGTTTCAAAGAGCACCCCACAAATCGCCAGGATTTGAGTTGATCGAGCCCGAGCAGGCCGGACGAGTCAAGGCTCCGCCCCCGTCGACTGCGCCCCCTGTTTTGGGACGTCGACTCGGTGATCCACAAGCTACGCTTATGCATGGCAAGGACTTACGTCCGTGTCCAGGAGGCCGCCCGGCGACGCCGGCCCAACCCTCCCATGTGCCACGATGAATCTCGATTGACCCGAAAACTTTACACGAGGCCCGCCAACTATAACAAGCGGAAAACTACCAATATCAGAAGAGATAATACTATTTAATCCCCGCCAATCAGGGGGCCGCTCCGTTCTGCGCAGATTCTCGGCACGCGAAGGCCATTTGGTCATAAACAGGGCAGAATCGAATTGGTTCGACCCGCCGGCCACAATCAACACAGGCATCGCACCCCGTCGAAAATCGCGAAAAACATCTTCGCGAAAATATTTTGTTCTCGATTGCAGCTTGGTATGCGGCTCGTTAGAGTAATGCGGTTAGCAAGGGGCCGCGCAGGCGATGGGCTGTGGGGTGTTTACTCCGCGTGCGAGCCCGTCGATCCGAGGCGGCTGTCGCTTCGGTTCTTCGTGGGTTCGTTTTAGCTCGGGTCTGAGCGGAGGGAGGTGGACGCGTTTAGCAGAGCAGTGTCGTATCCGGAGAACGTTCCCTCTTTTACCGAGGATCCTATGAGACTTCTGAACACGAAGCTCTTGGCCGGTGCGGTGGTCGCGCTCGCGACCATGAGTGCCAGTGCCAACAGCATCTTCCTGACCTATGCGGGCGCCGCGAACAACGGCCCGAACATCGACTATTCGTACCGGGCCACGTTGGACAGCACGTCCTCCCCGACGAGCACGATGCAGACCGACGATTACTTCGTCATCTTTGACTTCGCCGGCTACACCGGTGGGTTTGTTTACACGCCGGCGTCGGGCCTGACGGCGGCGGACTTCTCGATCGCGTACTTCGATTCGTCCGCGGGCACGCAACTCGGGATCAGTACCTCTGCGGTTGTGGGAACGGGAACGAAGTTGCTCCCGACCTCCACGATCGTTGAGAATACGACGACGAAAGACCTGTTCGTCCAGTACGTCGGTACGACCACCCTCACGGCCCAGCTCGACCTGGGTTTGTTCACGTTCACGTCGACCGTGAACAAGGTGAATCCGTTCGACGCCTACGGCGCCCGCGACCACAAGGGCGTGGCGTTCAGCGCGAATCAGGGCGAGGTTCTCGCCCCGACCGTTGACCTGCCCAACGCCCCCGACGTCGTGACTCCCCTTCCGGGCGTCGCGATGGGCGGAATGGCGCTGATGGGTTTTGGCCTCATGAAGTTCCGTCGCGTCCGCCTGGCCGCGTAAGACTTCTTTGACGTCTGTTACCTGAGCGGAACGCCGATAACCTCGGCGTTCCGCCCATTTTTTGTCGCCGGCCTCAAGAGCGTCTCGCATCTCATCGACAAACTATTTGGACGTTCCCCTCGTCCGACGGCGGAACTCCAACTGGGATGTCTTCATGCAGACGATTCGCCGCCCCGGCGGCAATATATCTTTTCCGGTGCAGAACCTGTCGCCCCTCGAGGGACGGATCCTCTGCAGCGCCGCGCACGACGTCGGCGCGAAACTATCGTTGCCGGAACACGGCTCGTACGGCTTGTCCGCCGCGCCTCGCGCCATCTTGCAAGCCGCCATCGCATCGGCTTCCCCGCTCACGGACCTTCCCCTTCTGCACAGCCGCCCCACCGCGACGGCAAAGCTCTTTCTCGACCTCGACGGCGACCCGCCGACCGCTTCCTGGGGCGGATATCCGGTCTCGGCGACGCCGGCGTACCACACGGACGGCGACGCCTCAACCTTTTCCGTCGCCGAGCTCGCCGCCGTCCGCGAGATCTGGGCCCGCGTCTCGGAGAAGTATGCCCCCTTCGACATCGACGTGACCACCGAGGCCCCGCCCGCCCTCACCAACAAGGTGGCCTTCCGGATCGTGATCGGCGGGGACGGCGCGTGGTTCGGGGGCTCCAGTGGGGTTACGTGGTTCAACTCGTTCTCCGACTTCCACCCGAACACGGGCTACGTCTTCGCTAAGAACCTGGCCAACGGCACGGTCACCTACGTCGCCGAGGCCGCCGCGCATGAAGCGGGACACGGCTTCGGCCTGCAGCACCAGAGCACGTATAGCGGGTCGACGCTGACGGCGGAATACAACCCGGGAAACGGCCTCGTCGCGCCGCTCATGGGGAACAGCTACTATGCCGCGCGAGGCATTTGGTGGACTGGACCAAACAACCTTGGCGCCACCACGACGCAGGACGACCTGGCCGTGTTGACGGGGACCACGAACGGCTTCGGGTACGCCGCCGATGATTTCGGATCCAGCACCGCCGCCGCGGCTACGGTGACCGTCACGGGCGGATCCGTCGCGGTGTCCGGCATAATCGAGCAGGCGTCGGACCTCGACTACTTTAAGTTCACCGCCACGGCCGGCGGGCAGGCTTCGTTCACGGCCGACGTGGGGTCGTACGTGCGCGCGGAGACGGGCGCGTCGGCGGGGGCCACGCTGGATTTGGCGCTCGAGCTTCGTGATTCGAGCGGAAGCCTGATCGCTTCGGCGGACACGGCCTCGTTGGGGGAAACGATTTCCGCCAATCTCCCCGCCGCGGGCGACTATTACCTGGTCGTCCGAAGCCACGGCTCGTACGGCGACCTGGGCACCTACGTGCTGAGCGGCACAGTTCCGACGGTCAGCGGCGGGCCGACCGCCAACGCCGGGGGACCGTACGCCGTGGCCGAGGGCGGCTCGGTGGCGCTGTCGGCGGCGGACAGTTCGGGGAGCGCGCTCACGTACGCGTGGGACTTGGACGACGACGGGGTGTTTGGCGAAACCGGCGCCGGGGCGACGCGCGGCGTCGAAACGGGCGTCTCGCCAACGTTCGGCGCAAGTACGCTCGACGGGCCGACGTCGGCGACCGTGTGGCTGCTGGTGACGGACGCGTCGGGCAACACGTCGACCGCGTCGGCGACCGTCTCGGTTGCCAACGCCGCCCCGACCGTCGCCCCGACTGGCAATTCGTCCGTGGCCGAAGGGGCGACCTATACGCTCGGATTTTCAGCAACGGATCCCGGCGGCGACGCCATCTCCACCTGGGTCATCAACTGGGGCGACGGGACGACCCCGACGACGGCCGGCACGGGCGCGAGCTCGGCCACCCACACCTACGCCGACAACGGCACGTACACCCTCTCCGTGACCGCGACCGACGACGACGGCGGCGCCGGTACGTCGACCGCCACGATCACAGTGACGGATTCCGTCGACCCCGATCCGGACCCCGACCTGACGCCCCCCACGGCGACGCTGGCGACGCTGGCGACGCCCGTCGCGACCGCAACGCGGTACATCTTCGCGGTGACCTACGCCGACGCCGTCGGCCTCGACCCCACGTCGCCCGGCGCGACCGACGTGCGCGTGACCGGCCCGGGCGGGTTCGACCAGGTCGCGCGGTTCCTGTCGGCGAGCACGGCCGACGGCGGCAAGTCCTACCTGGCGTACTACGCCATCACCCCGCCCGGCGGCGCGTGGAGCTACAAGGGCAACGGCTCGTACACGTTCGCCGTGCAGCCCGGCGCGGTGACCGACACGTCGGGCAATGCGGTCACGGCCGGGGCCATCGGGACGCTGTCGGTCCGACTGCCGATCCCGGACCTGGCCGGCAACACGCTCGCCGACGCGGCTTACGCCGGCATCGTCGGCGCCGGATACGACCAGTCGTACGACGACTTCGTGTCCAAAGGGGATCGCAACGACTACTACCGGATCCGGGTGAAGGCCGCGACCGATGTGACGATCAAGTTGTCGGGCATGACCGACGACGCGAACGTACAGTTGCTCGACGGCAACGGGGCGGTCGTGCAGACGTCGAACCGCGCCGGTACGCGGACCGAATACATCGTGCGGACATTGGCGCCCGGTTACTACTATCTGCGGGCGTACTACGAAGGGGCCGCGTCGACCGCGTACGGCCTGCGGGTGACGGCCGGGGCCGTTGCCGCGACCGCGCCGGGCTCGGCCGACACCGTCGGCAACACGCTGGCGACCGCCGCCTACGTCGGGATCGTGGGGTCCGGGTACGCCCGGCTTTATCGCGAAGCCCTGACTTCGGCCGGCACCGACGCCGCCGACGTCTACCGGCTGCGGATCAAATCGCCCACGACCGTGACGGCCGGCCTGCACGACTTGATCGACAACGCCCAGCTCGCCCTGCTCGACGGCGATGGTCGGGTACTGGCCAGGTCCACCCGCGCCGGCACCAAACGGGAGTCGGTCAGCCTCCCGCTCGCGGCGGGGAACTACTACCTGCGCGTCTTCAGCGACAGCCCGGTCGCCACCCCGTACTCCCTGGACGTATTCGGCGGCACCGGCGACTGATCCGGCGACCGGTCCGGTCAGACTCGCTCGCGCAGCGGCCCCCTATTCAGCCCCCTGTCATAAAGTTTGACCCTCCGATGGACTTTCCGTCAAATACATATTTTCCAAACTACTGCCTGCCATAATAGCTATACTCCGCCCGACCGGACGTCACCGCGTCTAAAACACACTCGGGCCCGCTGATGCTGTTCAACTATCGAAATTTCGGGCGCCTGTGGCGCGTGTACGGTCGTTCGGTCCTCCGCTGCAGCACCCCGAAGAAAGTCATCAATGCCCTGCGTACCGAGTGGGCTTACCGGCGACGGGCGATCGACGTCAGGACGCCGCCGTACGTGCTGTTCGTAGAGCCGCTCTATTACTGCAACCTCCGCTGCCCGCTCTGCCCTCGCGAGACCTCGCCGCTCGCCCGCAAGGGCGGCAAAGGGTCGGGACCAGACGAGGCCGGGCGCCTGCCACTCGAGGTGTTCGACCAGCTCCTCGAGGAAATCGGTGACTATTTGTACCAGTGCCAGATCTTCGGCCTGGGCGAGCCCCTGCTCGACTGGCCGCGCACCCAGGAAATCGTCCGTCGTTGCCGCCGCCGCCGCATCTTCACACTCCTGAGCACCAATTCGACCGTCATCACGGCCGACATGGCCCGCGAGCTCGCCGCCACCGGCCCGGATTACCTGATCTTCGCCATCGATGGGGTCTCCCAGGAGGCTTACGAGAAGTACCGCCGAGGCGGCAGGGTCGAGCTCGCCATGGCCGGCATGCGGATGGTGGTCGACCAGGTGCGGCGCCGGGGCGGCCGCGGCCCGGCGCTCGAGTGGCAGTACCTGGTGAACCGCTTCAATCTGCACGAGCTCGACCAGGCCCGCCGGATCGCCGCGGAGTTGGGCGTGTTCCTCCGCGTCGTCCCGATGCGCGCCGGCGTCGAGAAGGAGGGCCAGGACTTTTGGCTCGCCGACGACCCGCGCTGGCACGAGGACAACATCCCCCTTCCCCGGCCGTGGCGCGACTTCCACTGCTATTGGCTGTGGCGGGGGATGGTCCTCAACTCCAACGGCCAGCTCGGCCGCTGCCCCGGCTTCGCCCACGTCGCCCAACTCGGTGACGTTCGCGATCAGTCGATCATGTCCCTCTACAACGGGCCGCAGAGCCAGCGTGCCCGCCAGTTGTACACCCGCGGTCCGGTGCCCGAGGGCGACTTCCCGTGGCCGTGTACCGACTGCCCGCAGTTTGACCGCCACCACGGCAACGAGGGCGCGGATATCCGCCTCACCGCCCCCGCGTCCAGCCGCGCGCTGCCGGTGCTACGACGGCTGTGAGACCCCGCGCCGGAGCGTGATCAGCCCGATCTCCGGCGGGGCGTTCAACCGAAGCGGGAACCAGTTCCCGACCCCGTTGCTGACGACCAGGCGCGACGCGCCGCGGCCGTACGTCCCGCTCCAGTACCTGAACCTCAGCGGCCCCACCCCCACCCGCTCGGTCAGCATGAGTTGGCCGCCGTGCGTGTGCCCGGCGAGCACAAGCGGGAAGCCGGCGTCCGCCGCCAGATCAAAGTCGTGCGGGTGGTGCGTGAGGACGATCGGGAACGCGTCCACCGTCCGCAACGCGGTGATCCGCGCGACCGAATCGCGCGTGGCCGCGTCGCTCCGCACTCGAAACCGCCTGCCCGCGTCTCGCCCCGTCCGGTCCAATTCCCGTCCGAACCGCAGGTCGCCCCAGCGCATCCCGAGAAACTGGACCGCCGTCTGACGCCCCGAGACGCGGCACGTCAACCCCTGATCCTGAAGCAGGGGCAAGCCCGCCTCCCGCACCGGCTGCTCGAACTTGTCGGCGTCGGTCATGCCGTCGTGGTTCCCCTGCACCAATGCCAGTCCTTGCCGCGGATCGATTCGGCGGACGAAATCCAATCCCGGCGCTATCCGATCGGCCGAGATGTCCATCAAGTCCCCCGTGAACGCGACCAGGTCTGCCCCCAGCGCGTTCGTCGCGTCGACGACCCGTCCGGCCATGCCGGACGGAAGGAACTGGCCCACGTGCAGGTCGGACACGTGCGCGATCCGCAAGCCGTCCAGGTCCACCGGCAAGGTCGGCACAAAGACCTCGAGCCGTCGCACGCGGAAGGTCCGAAGCGCCCACTCCGCACGGACGGTCAGCACGGCCCCCACCAGCGGCGGAATTGCGATCGCCGTAGTGCGGAGCAGGCCGCGGCGCGACGGGCGTAACGTCGTGCCGGAGGTCACGGTGTCGGTCCCGGCCCCCCCGGTGGTGCCGCCGGTCTCAAACTGTCGCGATGTGGCGGGTGCCGCGTCATGGGGGCGGGCTCGCCGTCGCCGGATCGCCCCCCTCCAAATCCACGCCCCCAGAAGTCCTGCCAGTGCTGCCGGCAGCACCGCCAAATGCCAGAGATATCCGGCCACGTGCCACCAGAGCGGCCCCCAC
>DATHXE010000158.1:0-17876 GCA_035459845.1 Tepidisphaeraceae bacterium
GCCCGAACCGCTCGACGCCGTCGAAACGAGACAGGCGGTCCTCGAGCCCGTCGAGGTCCGCCAGCGACAGCATCGGCTTGTTCTCGGCCACGCTCATTCAGTACCTCCGGCGGGTTTGGCCGCGCCGCCGTCGCCGCCCGCGATGCCCGGGCGCTCGCCCATCAGGTGCACCTCGAGCCGGCGGAGCTGGGTGTCGATCGACCCGTCGAACGAGCCCATCTCGGTCTCGACGCGCACGCCGTGCGGCGGCAGGTCGTCGTCGCCCACGAGCGTCACGTTCTCCGCGAACGCGAGCCCGCTCGTCAGCGCGGCCATGTGCGGGCGGACGCGGTCGACGTCGCCCGGGTGCAGGCGGAGGACGACCCGCTCGTACATCTTAGCCCGGTCCAGCACGGCCGCGACGAGCGACACGATCCGCTCGGGCTTGGCGTCGATCTCCGCGCCTAGGACGACCTTAGCAATCTTGAACGCCAGCCGCTGGACGTCGCGGGCGAACTGGGCCTTGAGCCCGTCGAGCTCGGCCTGGAGGTTGCGCATGAGTTGGGCGGTCTCGGCGGCGGCCTGCTCTGCGCCGAAGGCGAACGCCTCATCGCGCACCCGGCCGGCGTCGGCGACGGCGGCGGCGCGGATCCGGTCGCCCTCGACGCGCGCCTCGGCCAGCACGCGGGCGGCGTCGGCGAGCGCGGCCTCGGCCTCGAAAACCGCCCCGCGGAGCAGGCGACTAGCCGGGTATAGCGGTTCGACGCGGGCCGAGGCGGAGCGCACGACCCGTGCGGTCGGGATCGCCGGCGCGGCGGGCGCCGCTGCCGCGCCGCCGCCGGTCTCGTTGGGGCCGCCGTCACTCATCGTCGCTCCGGGTATTGAGACTGTCCTGGTCGATCGCCGCCGACGACCGCGTCAGGCGGATGACGACGCGCGGTGCGGATAGCATGCGCCCGCCCCAGGCGATCTCGTCGGCCGATACCGGCTCGAGGAACTCGTCGTGCTCCAGCAGGGGGGCGAGGGTCGACTTGCTCAGGCGCGCCACGTCGCGCCGCTCGGCCTCGGGGAGTTGCCGGAACATGGCCGCGAGCAGCCCGCGCCCGAGCGTGGAGGCGAGCCGGTCGCCCGTCAGCATCTTGGCGGCGCGCTCGTACGCGTCGCGCCAGCGCGCCGCGATCTCGGCGGACACGGGGCCGGGACCGTCGGGCGACTCGGCGGTGGCCGCGCCGGCGGCGCGGATCCGCGTCACCACCCGCCCGGCCAGGTCGTTCTCGAGCGGCGCCAGGAATTTAACCAGCGTGCGCGACGACGTGCCGGCGGTCGCCCGGGCGATCATCTCGATGCCGACGGCCCGCTGGACGGACCGGATCACCGGGGCCGGCGCCTCGATCAGCTTGATCCACACGCGCGGCAGGCGGGACGCCGCCGCCCGCCAGAGTTCCCACTGCCCGACCCGGCGTCGGCGGAGCCAGTACGACGCGGGCGCGCCGCGCTCCAGCCCGGGGTCCGCCAATAGTCCCGCGGGGCCGCCCGCGGCTTCGGCGCGCGATCCCTGTTCCGCCGTGACCAGTTCGTCCCACAGGATGTCGGCCAGGGATTCGTCGGCGTCCTCCTCGCGCGTGCGCCGGCGGATCTCATCCGCGCTCGGGTGCCACTGGAGCACGTCGCCCACGCCGGTCGCGCACGCCCGGACCGCCCAGGTCAGCGCCCGCGTGCGGTAGTCGGCCGGTCGGTCTTGTGTGGGAAGAGGAGGGGGCACGAGGGGCTCTCACGATCCGCGGGAGGCTCCGAGCCCGCACTGTGGCGCAATAATACCGCACGCCTACGCGAGCACTTCGCCCGCCGGGGCCTCGACCGCCGCCGCCAGACGCTGGCGGCGCTTCTCCCGGACGAGCAGGACGATCAGGAAAATACTGAGCAGCCCGAACCCGGCCGCCACGCCCAGGACCTGCATGAGTAACGTGCGGTCGCCGCCAGTGCTTCCGGTTCCGCTACCGGTTGACCCGGTCGCGGCCGTTCCGCCCTCCGGGGCGGCGGCCATCGGTACGGTGCGATTGAACGTGACGAAGACGTTGGTCGTCTCGAGCCCTTCGACGCTCCGCGCGACGATCTGCTGAACGTCGAGCGCCTTGACCGGGCTGTCGGCGAACGGGTCGGTCGGGCGCGCGGTGGCGGTCCCCGCCGGGGGGGCGGCGGCGCCGTCGGCGGGCGGATCGGCGGGCAGGCCCGTGTACTTGATCATCACCGTCGCGGTCGCCCCCGCCTTGGCGGCCTCGCGCCGCAGCGGATCCTTCTCCGGGATTACCACGTGCACGCGCGCCGCGACCACGCGGTCGTACGTCTCGAACGTGTTCGCCAGCTCTTCCGAGATCGCGAACGTCAGTTTCGCCCGCTCCTCGGACTTGGTGGGAATGAGCCCGCCCTGTTCGGCCATCGCCTTGTAGCCCCCGTGCGTCGCGCGCGGCAGATCCACGGCCACGAGCACCTCGCGGGCCCGGTTCAGCTCGCCGGGCGGCACCTTGATGCCGAACGCCGTCTTCCGCTCCGCCTTCACCGGCACCTTCGTGGCCCCGTTGACCCCGTGCCGGGCGAGCTCGACCAGGATCTTGTTCGCTTCCTTTTCCGAGTCGGTCCGCGTCAGTTCCTGGGAGTTGTCGCACCCCGCCCCGACCGCCAGGCACAGCAACAGCGCGACCGCGTGCGCGCCGGCCCGCGCCCGCATCGACTTCCCGGCCGGTCGCTGTCCCGTCTTCCAAGCCATGGTCATGACTCCTTCATCCCGCCCGCCTACGCGGCCGCGCGCGTCACGCCTGGGTCGACATCATCGTCTTCAGGCCCGACGTCGCGTGCTCGACGACCTTCGACGCGATCTCGACCTTCATTGACGCGCCCTGCATCTCCATCTGGAAGTGCATGAGCTGCTTCATCTCCGACTGACGGTGCGCCTGCACCTTCGGGTCGTCCGGACGCAGTTTCCCCTCTTTGACCATCTTGTCCACGTCCGAGGTCTTGTTCACGAACTGCTGGAAGTCCTTGCGCACCTTGTCGAAGTGGCCGAACATGTCCTGTCGGTCGGGAACTTTCGCGTCGCCGGTGACCTTCTGGGTGCGGGCGGCGGCGTCGGTCTGGTTCGTCTGATTGACCTTCGACGGGTCGTTCACGCCCTGCGTGGCCTGGGTCGACTGGCTCTCGTTGACGCCGCCGTCCAGGTGGCTTTGGAACGACTGCTCGGGCTTACCGGCGGCGCCGGCGCCCCCGGGCCCGCCGGGCGAGCCGGACCCGCCGCCGGGCGTCGCACCGCCCATAGGGGGAAGATTGGTTGGGATCGACAGGTTCATGGCATTTGCTCGCTCTCGTTACGTCCGACGCTCACACCGATTCTTAATAGCCGCCGGTTGCGTGTGCCGCACCGACGTCCCCCGCCCCACACCTACGCGCCACCGCGCGCCGCGGTCACCTTCCCGAGCAGGCGGTTCAGCGCCTGCGACAGGTGCGGGTCGCCGCGGAACACTTCGGTCACGGCCTCGGTCAGTTCGGGCGTGGCCAGGTCGCCGAACATGTTCCTGGTCTCCCCCGAGATCACGTGCTCGCGGAGTTGCTCGCGGTCCATCGACTGGCTCAGGCCCTGCTCGATCAGCGACGCCATGCGGTCGAAGTTCGGCCGGACCGGGACGGGCACCGTCGGGCCACTGCCCTGGGCGGCGCCGGTAGTCTGGGGCGCGCCGAGCTCGAACGCACGCTCGGACTTGTCTGCCTTACCGGCCGGCGTCGCCTCGCCCGCCTGCTGCGGGGCCCCGACGTTCGGGGGGACGTTGTTGTTCCTTCGGATTTCCATGGCGCGACGCTCGCGATCTGTCTGAAGCTGTCTTCTTATTAGTCGCCGGCTGCGGCCGCCGGTTCTTCTTTGGTTTTCACTGCTTTGCCGAATTCGTTGCGGCCGCAATTATTTCGTCTGCGGCGCCGCCGCGCCGGTCGGGAAGATCCCCGCCTTGCGCGCGGCCTCCAGGATCTCGTTGGCGGCCTTGCCCTGGTCGCCGTCCGGGTCGACCTCGACGGCGCGCAGGAGCGACTTTTCGGCGTCCTTGGCGCGGTTCAACTGCACCAGCGCCCGCCCGCGGAGCGTGTACCCCAGCGCCATCGTGCGACGGTCCGCCCCGCCCGATCGGGCGGCGGTCTCGGCGGCCTTGTCGGCCTCGCGGAACTTGCCCTGTGACAGGTAGACCTCCGCCAGCCCGAGCTGCGCCACCGGCGACGACGGCGACAACAGCGCGACCGCCTTGAACACCGTCACCGCCTGGTCGAACTGCCCGCGGTAGTACCAGAGGTACCCCGCCTCGGCCAGGAACCGCACGACTTCCGTGGCGGTGCCGTCGAGGTTGGGGCCGAACATTGCCGCGGCCAGCCTGGTGGGCGTCGTCGTCGTCGACATCGCTCGCTCCCGTTCGAGTTGTTCCGTCGCACTCGCGCGTCACGGTTTCATTTCGTCTACCCGTGCGACGCGCGGCACCCGGGTGGCTTTGACCAAACGAACCGGGGCAGAGCGCACGGGCTTCGCCCGCAAACGCCGCCCCGGATCCGCCGATGCCCGGAAAGACTACCCCGCCCGGATGTTGCGGACCGCGGCCATCCGCGTGTCGTGGTCGGTCTTGGAGATGTTCGTCTGGGCGTTGAACACCAGCGACTCGCGCTGGATCTGGTTCTGCATTTGGAGCAGGTCGGCCGTGCTCGGGTCGCCCCCGCCCAGGCCGCCCGCGCCGCCCCCGCCCAGCAGGTTGCCCGCCAGCCCGCCGAGGCCGAAGCCCTGGGCCCCGGCGACCGTGCCGGCCAACTGCCCGGCGACCTGAACGGCCCCGCCGAGGATCTGGGCGAACTGTTGCCCGCCCGCATCGGCCTTCTTGGCCTGAGCGCCATCGTGCTGCGGGATCGCGGCGAACTGATCGGTTTGCGGATTCACTTTCATAGCAGTAGACCGTCCTTCGGGCACAGCGGCATCGTCGGGCCCGATCCGACCCCTCTGCCCGCCGCCCACGTGGCGGCGATCCGAGGCAAAGGTCTGCTGGATTATCGAGACATCTGATCGTTGGTTGCGTGGACGCGGATTCGATGCGTTAAGTAATTGTCGGTAAATGGCTTAGTGCTACCGTCCCTTTTGCGTGGCCTCCGTCGCGATCTGCACAACGAGTTGTCTTCCCAACTCAATCGCCTCCTTAACGGACGCGGCGTCGCGCTGGCTGGCCGGCGCGGTTTGCTGGGCGGTGTAGCGGTCGATCTGGTCATTGGCGGCTGTGACCAGCTTCTCAAGCGACTGGCTCCGCTTGGTGTCCCGGAACTCGTGAAGCATGCGCTCGATCATCTCGAATCCGAGCGAGGGCGGGTTCCCGCCTTGGCCTGGTGTCGTTGAGGTGCTCATTTCGTGCCTCCGGTATTCGTGGCGGGCTTTACTGCCGGGGCCGCGCCACCGGCCGGCGCAGGGGCCGGGGCCGCCAGTGCCTTCTTCGCCCGGTCGATCTCCCGCTGGACCTGCTGCATCTCCGCCGTATCGGCGCCGAGCAGCTCGCGCGCGTTGGCCAGCCACTGTTCCGCGTCGGCGAGCGTGGCAGGCTTCTTCCCGCGCTCGCCGGCGGCGGCATACATCCGCGCCCGCGCGACCCACCCCGCCGCGTGCTTGGGGTTCAACTTGTGCAGCTTGACGAAGATCTGTTCGCCCTGCCGCGCCAGGTCTTCCGCGGCCTTGGCGTTCGGGTGCGCGGGGTCGCCTTCCTTCACGTACCAATCGGTATACACGCCGGCCAACTCGTAAAGCAGCCGGGCGTTGTTCGCCAGCTTCGGGTCGGTCGAGTCGACGTACGGCCGGAGCAACCGCTCGGCCTCGCGGAACTGCCCGGACTTGCGCAGCTGCACGGCCTTCTCGATCCGGGCGGGGAAGTAATCCGGGTCCCACTCGAAGATGCCGTCAAATAGCGGTAGGACCGACGCCGGCGGCTCGCCTTGCGCCAGGCGCAAGATCACCCACCCGAATTCAAGCCGGGCGCGCAGGCGGCGGATCAGGTTCTGCCCGTTGACCGTGCGCCCGCCCGACGCGGTCGGCATGAGCAACTGCGGGCTGTCGAGTACCCACTGCTCGCCGTCCTGGAGCCAGTTCAGGATCAGCTGCCGGCGCTCGTTCTCTTCCAGCGACGGGTCGCGCGGGTCCTTTTCCTCCGGCTTGTCCGGGGCGATGCTCAGGCCCATGATCTTGAACGGCTTGCTCGGCTTCTTCTTCTCCTTCTCGGCCAGCACCTGCAGCGCCCCTTCGGCGCCCTTGAGGTACGACCTCGCCCGGTCGAAATTCTTGCGGCGCGTCTCGAGCTCGGCCAGCGCGATCCACGCCGGCGCCCAGTCCTCACTGAGCTTCATCGCCTCCCGCAGGTCGGCCTCGGCGCGGGCATAGCCGTCGGGGCCGAGCTCGACGAAGACTTCGCCGCGCTTGCCGACGAAGAGCGGGCTCTTGGGGTCGTTGACGACGGCCCCGTCGAGGAGCGTAATAACGCCGTTCATCGCCTGCGCCTGGAGCGGCCCGCTCAGGTCGAGCGCGCGGGTGATGCCGTACTGCTGCTTGGCCTGGTAATAGAGCTTGGCCCCGTTCGTGCTGACGCGCACGATCGACTCGAACTTTTCTTCCTTAGCGGTCGGCGCGCACCCGACGACCCCGCCCGCCAGGAATAACGTCGCGAGTGCGACCAGTCCGGCCGTCTTGATACCCACCGTAGTCACGTGATTGCCGAGTGTGGGGGAAGAGCGCATGTCGATCCCTCCCGAAGTAAGGGCGGACTCCCGCGTACGCCGCACGCGCGCCATCCTACCACAGTCGCCGGCGCCCCGCGGGCGGAAATCCGTCGTCCGCCCGGCGGGCGACCGACGGCGCCCCGCGCGGGCCTCGTGCGCGTTACCCGCCGCCTAAGTTATTTATTCTTCCGACGTTTGCACTGCAACGGAATTCGGAACGGATTGCCGAAATCGTGCGCCTCCCGGTACGATGGGCGCACCGCATGAACCGCCTGATGCTGGAGATCTACGCCGACGCCCCCCCGGACGCCGCCGATAACGGCCCGACCGGGCTGCCGGGCATCTTCATCGCCCCGTGGAACGGCGCGTCCATTGTCGACGGCGCCGGCGCCGCGCCCGGGGGGGCCGTCGTCCTCCGCCTGCTCGGCCGCGGGTGCCTCGTCGAAGACCCTAATTCGGACGAGCCGTCCAAGCCCGCCACCCTCGGCGAATGGCTCCAGGCCGGGGGGTGGCGCGTCCGCGTGACCAACGCCCCGCTGTCAGGCTCCGCGCCCGTCCCGGGCATCCCCGGCGGGGCGGGCGAAGAGCCGAGCTGGGCCGCGCCCGAGATCCGCATCACCACCTACGAGGGCGACCGACCGAAGCACCGCCGGTGCATGCTCCCGGCGGTCGAGGGTGGCCAACTCGTCGTCGGGCGCGGCGGGCCGAACACGGACCTGGTCATCGAGGACGACCACGTCTCGCGCAGGCACATGCGGTTCTTCGTCCGCGACGGCCAGCGCATGGCCGAAGATCTGGGCAGCCGCTGGGGCACCCACCTCAACGGCGCCCCGCTGACCGACCCGCGCCCGCTCAAGCACGGCGACGAGATCCGGCTCGGCAAGTCGACGATCCAGTACTTCTGCTACTACGACATGCTCCCCCCATCCGGCGTGTCGGTGATCGACAACGCGGGTAAGAGTGGCGCGTCCGTCGGCAACGCGTCCGCGCCCGACGGGTTGCTGGGGGCGGGCGCGCCGGTGAGCAAGGCCGCGCCGCCACCGCTCCCGGGCCAGCCGCCTCTGGAGCCGGTGCCCCCCGAGGCCCTGCCCGAGGCCGCGCCGGCCGTGCCGACCGATGCCGAGAAGCCGGACGACGAGAAGCCCGTCGAAGAGAAGGCCGCGCCGGTAAAGCCCAAGGCGCCACCGCCCAAGCCGCCGCCGCCGAAGAAGTCCGCGAAGGCGCCCGTTAAGCGCAATTACTGGGGCTTCGACGTGGGCGGCGCGATCATCCTGGCGCTGCTCGTGCTCGCGGGCATCGGCTACGTCGTGTACCTGGTGCTGTTCAAGAAATGACGTTCGGCCCGTGACCCCGGCCGTCGCACACGGCGGCCGCCCCCGATCGGAGACTCGCCGATGGACGCCACCGAACAACTCGTCCTCCAGCACCAGGATTTCGTCCGCTCGCTGGCGCGCGGGATCTCCAAGAAGCTGCCGCGCCACGTCGACTTCGAGGACCTCGTGTCGCTCGGACAGATCGGGCTGATGTCGGCCGCCAAGCAGTACGAGCCGGGGCGGGGTGTGGCGTTCACGACGTTCGCGTACTACCGGATCCGCGGCTCGATCTTCGACGGCCTGCGCGGGATCTCGGGGCTCCCACCGTCGGTGCGCAGGGAGGTGTCGCGCCGGGCGGCGGAGAACGAGGCCGCCGAGTCGCTGGCCGAGTCGACCGAGGGCCCGGGCGCGGACGACCCGGAATTCCTGGCCAAGCAGGTGTCGACGGCGGTCGGGCGGTTGGGCTCGATCTTCCTGCTCGCCAAGGCCGGCGAGGACGGCGGCGCGCTCGAGCCCGAGGACACGCTGACCGCCCACGACGCGGCCGAGGCGAAGGAGGCGGTCGACCTGGTCCGCAAGGCCCTGGCCCGCCTCCCGCAGGAGCAGCGCGAGCTGCTCACAATGCTCTACTTCGAAGACAAGACGACGACCGAGATCGCCACCCGGCTGGGGAAGAACAAGTCGACGATCTCGCGGCGGCACGCGGACGCGGTGGACGCGCTGCGGGCGCTGCTGAACCCGGACGGGAGCGCCGCCGCGGACGCCCCGTCGAGCGCCCGCGCCGCCAAGGCCGCGACGACCGCCGCACGCGCGCCGTCCGTGCCCTCCAGTCCGGTCGGCCCCCTCTCGCCCCACGCCGCCCTGCTCCGCCAAGCCACGCCCGACACGGCCAACCGGCCTCCTCCGACCGGATGAGCCGGCTCTGACGGGTTTTAGCACGCTCGGGCATGCCCAGTGGCGACGCCGCTCACATCCGGCCGAGAACCTGTGCGCGCCCCCGCGCGAAATCGCGCGATTCGTGATACAATGTCGGGTGACGCGAGCCCCGAGCGATGCCAGTCCGGGTATGCGGCTCGTCGCACGTCCGTCCGGTCACGTGCGCACCACGCGTAAGGTGCCCGGCGGCTTACCTTTAAACGAGGACTCATGGCGTCGAAACCCAAGCGCCCGCCACACCCGGAAATCCCCCTGGGCACCAAGTGCGCCGTGTGGTGGTGCACCGATTACTCGCACCCGCACTCCCGCACGTGGGACGGCAAGTCCGCGGACGGCGTCCGCGAGGTGCTGCACGTCAGCGACATCGGCGAGATCACGCTCCACCGCGACGCCGAGACCCACTCGTCTTCCAAGCTCACGCCCCAACTGGCGGTCGCCTGGTTCAACCGCCACCCGCTGATCCCGATGCCCGCCGACGTGCAGCGCGCGGCAACCCGGAACGCGTCGCTCGCAGAAGTGCCCGAGTTGTGGACCGGTCACCTGCGGCGCCTGCGGGACGCCGTGGACTTCGCCACGGCGCCGCCCGAGGAGATCCTCAAGCGGATCGGGGCGATCCTGATCGCGGTCGTGAAGGCGGGCGCGTTCAAGGCGACAGCGCTGACGTCGAGCGTGAAGTCGGCCGGCGCGTCCGGCGCGGACCCGGCGGCGGTCGCGACGTCGTTCATCAAGACGGCGAAGAAGGCCGGCCTGCGGATCGACGACGGGCCCAACGGCATGCTCCTCGGGACGCTCGTCGCCGCGATCGACCAGATGGGCAAGCCGGCGGCACCCGCACCCGCGGCAGCGCCCGCGACCCCCGCCAAGGCGACCCGGCGGTAGTCGGATTGCGGCAATCTCCGAATGCTCACGCGGGCGACGTCGACTCCGACGTCGCCCGCCCGCATTCCGGGCAGCGCTCGGGCGACGCGCGGAGGGCATTGATGGTCGTCCGGCAGTGATTCGCGGGTACGTCGTTTCGCACCCCACCGAACACTTACAGCGTCTCCAACCGCTGCCGCTTGTCGAGCTCCAACAGCGCACCGATCAACTCGTCCAGATGCCCTGCCATCACCTGGTCGAGGTTGAAGTTCTTCTCGCCCCCGCCCTCGCCGCCCAGGCGGTGGTCGGTGCAGCGGTTCTGGGGGAAGTTGTACGTGCGGATGCGGGCCGAGCGGTCGCCGCTGCCCATCATGGCCTTGCGCGCGCCCATCTGGGCCGCGTGCTGCTTGGCCTGTTCGGCCTGGTGGAGCGTGCTCCGCAGCAGGGCCCAGGCGCGCTCCTTGTTCTGCGGCTGGCTCTTGTGCTCGGTCATCTTGAAGGTCAGGCCGCTCGGCTTGTGGCGGATGAACCACCCCGTCTCGACCTTGTTCACGTTCTGCCCGCCCGGCCCGCCGCCCCGGCAGCCGAACTCCTCCACGTCCTTCGGGTCGATCTTGATGTTCACGTCTTCAAGCTCGGGCAGGACCGCGACGGTCGCGGCCGACGTGTGGATCCGCCCCTGCGCCTCGGTCTCCGGGACGCGCTGCACGCGGTGCCCGCCGGCCTCGTACTGCAGGTGGCGGTAGGCCCCGTCGCCCTTGACGTTGACGATGCACTCCTTGAACCCGCCGCGCTCGGCGACCGAGAAGTCCGACACGATGAACTGCCACCGCTTGGCGTCGCAGTACTTGCGGTACATCTCGTACAGGTCCCGGCAAAACAGCGCCGCCTCTTCGCCACCCGTCCCGGCCCGGATCTCGAAGAAGAACGAGTCGACGACGTTGTCCTCGGCGGCGATGAACCCGTCCTTGAGCTCTTCGAGCAATGCCGCCGCCGCGGCCTTGGCGCCCGGAAGTTCGTCGTGCGCCAGGTCCGCCATCTCGCGGTCCGAGCCATTCATCATCTCGGTCAACTCGGCGACCTGCTGGGCCGCCTTGACGTACTCACGGTACTTGTTGACGACCGGCCCGAGCGACCCGACCTCGCGCGACGCCGCGATCATCTTCTGCGCCTGCGTGACGAACGTTGGGTCGTTCAGGAGCTCCTGCAACTCGGAATACCGCCCGCTCATCTCCTCCAGCTTGCGGAGCAGGGCGGGCGGCGCGGAAAGTTCGGTGGCTTGCGACATGGGAAAAATCTTCGGAAAGGGGAGGTCGCGGCTGCCGCGTAAACGGACGTGCGATCGCGCGCGAAATGGAGGCGGACACTGCCGGCAGGGGGGATCAAACGTCGGCGGTGCTAACGCCTGCCCAAGGTGGGAGGGAAACCCTTCATCGCCCCATCTTAGTCGCGCCCCGGTCCTAAATAAACCGCCCCGCCACCACAGGAACACGCCTGCAGCCTCCCTTACCCGTTTAGCCGCGACCCGCAGGGCAAGCGACAGCGCCGCCCGCAGGGGAGCGCGTATTCACGGACCAACGATGCTTTCCCATCACCGACCTCATCGGACCGCACGCGCGCCTCAAACCGGTTCTCCGACACCGTCCAGCCCCGCCTCATCGGCGCACCAGTCCCGAAACTTCCGACCCGATCCGTTCGATCCACAGAACAGATGACCGCCCTCCCCGCCACCCAGTTGCTGAGCTCCGCCCCCGCGCGCACGCGCGCCACCCCCTGGGTCATCCCCACCCTCATCGTCGTCGCCCTCCTCCCCCGCGTCGGCTTTCTCGCCCGCCCGTGGGAGTCGGATGCGGGTCTTTACGCTTACATGGGCAAGGTCGTCGCCGAGCCCGCGAAGTTCGGCCAGCTTTACCGCGACTTCTACGAGACCAAGCCCCCCGGCGTCGCGCTGCTGACGGCGGGCCTGCACCGCGCTTTCGGAACCCACTGGCCGACGTGGGTCGCGCTCCAGGCCGTCCTGGCGCTGGCCGCGGCGGCCGCGCTCGCGCAGGCGGCCCGGCACACGTGGGGCCGCCCCCCCGGCGTCGCGACGTTCGCCTTCGCCGCCGTCTTCCTCAACTTCGGCCCCGCCGCGTACCGCGGGTTTCAGCTCGAGACCCTCGTCGCGGCGTTCGCGGCATTCGCCGGGTGTGTTGCGATGCGACTGCTCTCCGCGCCGGGACAGAGCGCGCGGGCTTTGCCGGAATCGCCGCCCCGGATCCGCTCCTCACCGGATGTCGCGGTTCGCGCATTAACTTCATTCGCGCTCGGCGTCTCCGCCGCCCTCGCCGCCAACCTCAAACCCACCGGCGGCGCCGTCCTCGGCGCGTTCGCAATTGCCTGTCTTCTCCGCCGACAGTTCGCCCCCGTCGCCTTCGCCACCCTCGGCTTCCTGATCCCGACTGCCGCCGTCGCCGCGTGGACCTGGCACGCCGGCCTGATCCCCGAGATGCCCGCCCTGTGGCGCGAGATCTCCCTCTATGGCTCGGGCACGCCGGTCCTCCCCGCCGACCTGCTCCTCAAGGCCTTTACCCTCGCCGGCCTGTGCGGCCTGACCTTCTACGGCGCCCGCCGGATCGCTCGGCCGCGCGCGTCGCACAACACCCCAGCGCCGCGCGACCGGACGATGACCTTCCTCCTCACCTGGCTCGTCCTCGAACTCCTCGGCGTCTATCTCCAGAAGCGGATGTACTCCTATCACTTCCTGCCGCTCGCCCCGCCGCTGGCGCTGCTGTTCGGCAAGCTCTTCGCCACCGCCCGCGAGATCCGCCCGCTCGGCCTCGCCGCCGCGCTCGCGCCAGCTCTCGGGCTCTCCCTCGCCTGGTCGGCTGGCGACTTCAAGACGCTCCTGACCGGCCCGCGGACGCTCCCCGAGTCCGACTACCTCCGCGCTCACGCCCGGCCCACCGACCGCATCGTCGGCGACGGCATTGAACGCCTCCTGATGGAAACGAACCTGCGCTGCGGCTCGCGCTACGCCCACCTCTTCTACCTCGCCAATCACGACGCCGCCCCCGCCGCGTTCGGCGACCGCTTCCTCAGCGACCTCACGACGAACAAACCCGAGTGGGCCATCTTCCCCACCAACTGGCGCGAACGCCGCGAGCGCTCCGTTCGCGATCTCCCGCTCTACGCCGAGCGCCCGGCCCGCGCCGCCGCCTACCTGGCCGTCACCGCCCATATCCAATCGCACGTCGAGACCCACTACGCCCCTGTCACCCAAATCGGCCCCAACACGATCTGGCGCCGCAACTGATTTCAATCGGCAATCGGAAATGGGCAATCGGCAATCTACTTGATCCCGATCCCCTCGTTCCGGATCCGCAGCAACTCCACGATCTTCCCCGCCGTCTCCTCGACCGCCCGGCTCGTCACGTCGATCGTCGGCCACCCCCGGCTGGCGAACAGCTTCCGGCTCCACTCGACCTCCTCCTGCACCTCGTCGAGCGTGTTGTAACGGGTGTCCGACATGTCCCACGACCGCTGCCGGCTGGTGCGGATCTCCGACAAGCGCATCGGGTCGATCAGCAGGCCGACCACGCTCCGCTTCTTGAGCGCCAGCAACTGCGCCGGCGGCGCGACCGACCTTGCCAGGCTGACGTTGGCCGTCTTGAAGCCCTGCTGGGCGAGGAAGATGCTGGTCGGCGTCTTGCTCGTCCGGCTCACGCCGACCAGCACCACGTCCGCCTCATCGAGCGTCTCCAGGCCCAGCCCGTCGTCGTGCTCGAGCGTGAACTCGAGCGCCTTGATCCGCTTGTGGTAGGCCTCGGAGATGTCGTGGAGCATTCGCACGTCCGCCTTTGGCGCGACGCCCGAGTGGCGAGTGATGAACTCGACGAAGTTGCCGGTCAAATCGCACGCCGGCAGCCCCGCCGTCGCGCACGCCGCGTTCACCGCCGCCTTGGATTCCGGCGACACCAGCGCGTGAAACACGATCCCCGGCCGCTCGTCGACGCGCGTCATCGCCTGCGCCACCAGCGCCGCCGTGCTCAAAAAATTGTGCCGCCGCACGTCGAACGCGTCCGCGGGGAACTGCGTCAGGAACGCGGTCAGCATGTGCTGCCCAAGGTTGCCGGTCGAATCCGACAGCAGGTGGATGACGTCGAACCGCGTCGGGTCGGACTTGCGAGTCGTGCGCTTTTTTGGGGCGGGCTTTCTGGTGATGCGTTTTTTCGGGGCGGGCATGAACCAGAGCATCCCCGTCGGCGTCGCACGATCAAGGGACGTGCGGACGGCGCGATCGAAGCGGACTGACCGCGTGCGAATCTGCGGGGCTCGGTTTTCGTGGCCCGGTGGGACCGCCAACCCGCAACCGGGTGTGCCGCGCACACGCTGCCCGCGCCTACTTCTTTTCCTTCTCCTTCTTCTTTTCCTTCTCACCGCCGGTCAGGTGCTTCGTCAGGTCGCTGGTGGTCTTGTTGATGTCCTTGCTCACATCCCCGCTGCCCGAGATCAGCTTGCCCAGGTCCCCGCCCACGTTCCCGATCGCCTTGTTGATCTGGCCGGTCACCTGGCCCTGGATCTGCGCGGCCTGAATCTCCAACTCCTTCGAGATGTCGCCCATGACGGCCTTAGCCTGCTGGCCGAGCAGCTTGTCGATGTCGCCGAGCTGTTTCAACTCGGGCAGCGTCGAGACTTTCGACGCCAGCGCCGAGATGACCGCCCCGACCACGTCTTTGATCGCCGCCCCGTTCCTGGCCCCGTCCGCGTTGCCGATATCCGTCAGCTTCACCTCCGGCACGGTCACGGTGAAGTCGTTGGCGAGCAGCGGCGGGAACGCCTTGAGCGTGACCGTCGCCCCGCGGACCGTCAGTTGGTCGATGATCAACTTGACCGGGTCCTTGCCGTCCTCGGTCTTAGGTTCCTTCGACGTCGACTTCGCCGACCCGCCGCCCATGTTGTCCATCATCGCCTGGAAGTTGAACTTCCCGTTCGCGTGTTCGATGACCACGACCGGCTTGTCGAGCACGATCGAGTTCACGCGGATCGGCTTGTCGCGGAGTTGGCCGTACGACACGCCCAGGTCGAGCGCGCCGAGCGTGAACATCTGCTCGGCCTTGTAACCGGTCGGGCTGCCGATCTTGAAGTCGGACAGGTTGAGCGTCCCGCCGAACAGGCCCAGGTTGGCGCTGCCGAGCTTCGTCGGAACGCCCAGCGACGCCGTCGACTGCTTCTCGACCACCGACCGGACGATCGAGTTCCGGTAGAAGTACAGCACCCCCACCCCGACCACGACCAGCGCCACCAGCACGCCGACGATCCGCAGCAACTTCTTCATTCGTTTCCTTCAGTTCGATTCATGTCCGACCCGCCGTGATTATCCGCCGCTCGTACCTCCGAGACAAATCCCGTCCCCGCCTTTGCCATTTACGGCTCGGAACGTCCCGGAAGGAGCATTCTCGGACCTCCCCGTTTCCGCCGGAAATTCCGGGATCGGATTTGACACGACAACGATTGCGGTAGATGCTTCCGCACCCCGCCACGCGGAGGCGCGTGACGGCGGGGGTGGCCGATTTTCACATCCCTTTTCACCAGGGCGAGGACACACAGATGCTGCTCACCAAGCACGAGGGCGAGACGTTCCTTAACCAGACCGTGTACATCTCCGGTCAGGCGTTCATCCGCTGCAATTTCGTGGCCTGTACGCTGGTCCTTCGCGAGACCGTGTACCACCTCGAGGGGTGCACGTTCGAGCGGTGCAACTGGCACGTCGACTGGGTGCTGATGTGGGGCAGCCCCGAGTCGCTCCGCGAGATCAAGGCCCTGGTCACGATGATCGAGCAGGCGCAGCAGCAGCAGATCCCGCCGTCGGCCAGCCAGCCCGCCGCCGCCGGCGCCCCGCGGATCACCCCCGCCGCCGAAGGCGCGCAGTAACAACATGCCGGGGCAGTGCGCACGGGCCTCGCCCGAAATGCCCCCCGGATCCCGAACCAAAGCAACCCGATCGCGTGCGGGCACGTGCCCGCACGCGGTCTGCTTTTCGTTCTGGGCGCCGGCGATTACCATCCGCCGCGTGAAATCCACGCCCCGCGCGTCTCACTTGGTCGTCGTCGCCCTGTCACTCCTGGCCTCGGCCGCCCGCGCGCTCGATGCCGGTCAGCTCCTCCTGATCGTCAACAAGAACGTCCCCGAAGGGCTCGAGATCGCCCGGCATTATGCCAAGGCCCGCGCCGTCCCCGACGGCCGGATCCTCGCGCTCGACCTCCCGCCCGGCGACGACTGCTCGTTCGACCTCTACGAGACCCGCGTCCTGCCAGAGGTCCGCAAGGCCCTCGCCGACCCCAAGCTCGCCGGCACGGTCAGCTGCGCGGTCACGTTCTACGGGATGCCCCTGCGCGTGCTGGCCCGGCCCGCCGCCCCGGGCGACGCCGCCGAGCGCGCCGGACTCGAGGCCGATCTCGCCAAGTTCGTCGTGGACATAGAGCCCGTCGTCGCCAGCGTCGAGGCCCTCGCCCGCAGGTCTGACCCCGCCTTCGCGCCGATCGCCGGGAGCACCGTCGACCACCTCGCCGCCCGCGCCGAAGCCGCCGCCCGCGCGCTGTCCAAGCGGCTCGCCGCCGTCCAGGACGAGCAGGCGCGCGAGACGCTCGCCGGCCTGGTCGCCAAGGCCGTCGACCCGCTCGTCGGCAAGGCTAACCTGGCCGAGCGCCGCATGGCCGCGCTGGGCAACGACCCCAAGGCCGCGCCCGCCGAGATCGCCGAGGCCGAGAAGATCCGCACCGAGCTCCTCGCCCTGCGGGCCCGGATCGACGACCTCCAATCCCGCCGCGGCGACCCCGCCGCCCGCCGCGAGCTCCGCGACCTCGCCCGCGCCGAGCTCGCCCCGTTCGACTACGGCCGCATGCTCATCGGCATGACGAACTACTTCAACGCGACCGACGGCCAAGCCGCGTTCGACAACGAGCTCGCCCTGGTCGGCTGGAACTACTACCCCCGCGCCAAGTGGCTCGGGAACCCGCTCAACCACAAGTTCCACGGGTCCTTCCCGACCGTCCTGATGACCATGCGCATCGACGGCCCCACCCCCGCCGCCTGCCGCGCGTTGATCGACGCCTCCGTCCAGGTCGAGAAGACCGGACTGACCGGCAAGATCGTCCTCGACGCCGGCGGTAACCTCCAGATCGACCCCAGCAACCGCGTCTACAAGGCCTACGACGACACGATCCGCCGGTGCGCCGAGCTGATCCGCGCCAAGAGCCCGCTCGCCGCCGACGTCGTCTTGGACGAGAAGAAAGAGGTCTTGCCGCGCGGCGCCGTCAAGGACGTCGCCCTCTACTGCGGGTGGTACGCCGTCCGAAACTACAACGCGCCCTGCGCCTTCGTCCCCGGCGCCGTCGGCTATCACATCGGCAGCTTCGAGCTCGTCTCGCTCCGCAATCCCGGCGAGCCCGGGTGGTGCCGCGGGCTCATGCTCGACGGCATCGCCGCCACCCTCGGCCCCGAGGCCGAGCCCTTCCTCGCCGCCTTCCCCGAGGCCGACGAGTTCTTCCCTCTCCTCCTCACCGGCAAGCTCACGCTCGCCGAGGTCTATTGGAAGACCACCCCGCTGGCGAGCTGGCGCATCACCATGGTCGGCGACCCGCTCTACACGCCCTACAAGGCCAGGCCGGGGCTCAAGGTCGAAGACCTCCCCGCGGCCCTCCGCGGCGCCGTCGGACACTAAAGCCCGCAGCAGGTCGACGCGCCGTACGCGAAATCGCACGACCGGAGATCGGCTTCCGAGAACGCCCGGGTCCGATAAACCGGCACGCCGACGCGCTGGGGCCACGCTCTCATGTCCTCGTCGCGAAACTTTCCGCGCCACAAGTCGTCTCACCGGACGCATTTGTGCGACGCCACGCGCCCCGATTTTTCACCAAATTTCCCCGGCCCGCCTGTGTATAATCCCTGACCGAGCCGATAAGTCCGCAGAGGCTTGCCACTTACCGGCCATCCGGAGGCCACCGATCATGAACCACCCCCGCCGTCGAACCGCATCCGCCC
>DATHXE010000159.1:0-11410 GCA_035459845.1 Tepidisphaeraceae bacterium
GAGATCCTCCACGGCAAGAGCTACGCGACCAACGCGTCGGACTCGGACCGGCTCGTCGCGTTCCAGTGGTTCATGCAGCACGGTCTGGACGACACGTTCATGAGCTACGGGATCGACCTGGCCGTGCTCGAACAGTGCCGAGACCGCCCGACGACCGAGCGGCTCGAAAAGATCATCGCGCCGGTCCCGGAGGCGCACCGCAAATTCTTCCGCGAGCTCCCGCCGGTGATCGAGGAAGAGGACTTCTTCGTCGTCCACGCGTGGTGGGACCCCGACGAGCCGGACCACCCGCCCGACCTCGGCGCCAGGGTCGCGCCAAAGGCCGGGGCCCGCCACAAGCTGATCTGGGGCCGGTACGGCGAGCACGAGCTCGCCCGCGTCAAGGCGTGGAAGCGCACCGGCTACTTCGGTCACACCCCGGTCTTCGCGTACGCCGCCAGCCAGACCGGCGGCGAACTGGCGATGATCCCGATCGCGGGCGAGCGGATGGTCCTGCTCGACACCGGCGCCGCACTGAACACGCAGGGCCGGCTGACCGCGTTCTGCGCGGAATCGGGAGAGTTCGTGCAAGCGGACCATTTCGGGAAGTTAGTGGAAGTGTGACTGCGGGGGAGGGCCCCCGTTTAGCCGCGACCCGTAGGGCAAGCGCAGCGCCGCCCGCAGGGGAGCGCGGTGTCCGCGAAGTCGCGCAAATCACGGGTATCGCCCTTCGGGCGGTACCCATGCCACGGACATGCGGATCGATCCTGCCCACAACCTCGCCGTCGCGCTGCTCCAACCGGAGATCGCGCCCAATACGGGTAACGTCGGCCGCCTCTGCGTCGCCACCGGGGCCGAACTGCACCTGGTCCGCCCGCTCGGCTTCGTGCTGGACGACAAGCAACTCCGCCGAAGCGGGATGGACTATTGGGCGCGCCTGCGACTGACGGTCCACGACGACGACGCGGCCCTCTTCGCCGCGACCGCCAGTCGCCGCGCCTGGCTGTTCACCTCCCACGGCGAGACGTCCCTCTGGGACGCCACATTTGCGCCCGGCGACCTGCTGGTCTTCGGCAACGAGGGCCGGGGCGTGACCGACACCGTCCGCGAACGCTTCCCGATCGAGCGGCGCGTGCGCATCCCGCAAGTCGAGGGCGAGCGGTGCCTGAACCTGTCGACGGCCGTCGGGGTGGGTCTGTACGAAGCGCTCCGTCGCGTCACGCGGGCGTAACGAGACGAGCCGCAGTGCCACGTCATGGCGCCCGGCATTGATCCCCGCGCGCAAAGGAAGCGGCGCGCCCGGGGCAACGGACGCGCCGCTTCAGGGAAGGGAGAGTTCCGATCGTGCGGGCGCCGAAGCCCGCGCCCGACTTAGACCTTCGCCTTGAGCTTCTGCCACCCGCGGGAGATCGAGTCCTTCACGTTCTCCCACGTGCTGCCGGTGTGACCGTACCGCCGTTCGTAATCCGTGCGCACGTCGTTCTCGACGCTCGTCCAGTCGCGCCCGGCGTACCGCTGGTCGCGGTACAGCTCCGTCACGTAGTCGTCGGCCGCGAACGCGCGGGACGTGCCCGCGGCGTTGTTCGGGTTGAGCTTCTCGACCTCGACGTCCTGGCGGCGCACCGTGTCGCGCACCGTCTGCGTCCGGTCCTCGACCTGCTTGCCGACCACGACCTCTTCGACCACGCGCGCCTCCTTGCCGACCACGGCCTCCTCCGACCGCTCGGTCACCTCGATGCTCCGTTCGCGGAACGCCTTGTCCGCGTCGCCCAGCGGGCGGTCGACCGGGCGCCGCTCGACCACGGCCCGCTCCTGCCGCAGGTGCACCTGCTCCTGCACCGGCCGCTCGGTCACCTTGCTGTGGATCCGCAAGCCGCCGCGGTTCACCGCGCGCTTGCCGACGCGCAGCCGCTCCTCGACCACCGGGATCGCCTGCTGGCCCTCGGCCAGGTTCTGATTCCCGCCCGTCGCGGCGGTGCGCTGCTGACCCGCCGACACCTGCGTCCGCGCCGCCGCCGCCGTGTCGGTCGAGGCCGTTTCCGTCGCCCGGCCCTCGTACCCCTTCCACCCCTGCTGCCGCCACTGCTGGGCCTGCGTGTCCAGGTCGAGCGGCTGGTGTCGTTGCAGGATCGTCACGGCCGTCTGCGCGCTCGGGGCGTCGGCGTCGTCGAGTTCGACCACCAGGGCGACCGCCCCGCGCCGGGCGGCCTCCTCGTAGATGTACTGGTCTTCAGCGTCGGCGAACCCGAAGGCTTCCTTGATCTCCTGCCAGAAGCCCGGCCCGTCGCCACTATAGATCTTGGTGTCGTCCCGGTCGTAGCCCGCCGCACGGAGCTCGTCGCGAGCGGCCTCGGCCCGGTCCTTGGTCTGGAAAAACGCTACCACTTTGTCGGCCATGACTAATCTCCTCTATCGTTGTGCTTGATGATGGACACACGTGCGGTGCGACCACTCCAGTGATCGCTCGACCCGTACGGGCCGGGACGTGTGCAACGAGTGTGCCTCGTCCGCCCAATCCCCCTGTATTTCGCCGCATCTCTTTAAGAAACGATCGACGACAAAGGCCGGCGCGGTGCGGCGGTTACCGCTCGCCTCGCTCTGCTTGTGGCGAACGCGGACGCACCGCCCCGGTGGCGGGCGGGGCATCGGGATTCGTGCGGACGACTTGGGCCTCCTCGCTCCGCAACTCGATCTCGTGACGCTCGTGCCGCTGAGTCTTCCTCCGGCGAATGCGGATCTCTTCTTTCAACATGATCCGGCGTTCGACGACCACCACCTCTTCGTAAACGGGGACGATCGTCACGTCCCCCTCCTCGCGCGGCGGCTCGGTCGCCGGCACGAATCGCCCGACCGGCACCCGCTCGACCTCCAGGGTTTGCTCCGTCACCGGCACGTCGATCACCTCGCGGCGGACCTGGGGCGTGATGCGCACGGCCAATCGACCCGTCTCGACCTGACGCTTGTCGACGGTAATCTGCTCTTCCACGACGGGCAGAGTGACACTTTGGGTAACCTGCGCGACATTCTTGTCGGAGTTGAGCAAGGTCAATGCGCTCAACTGGGAACGTGTGAGGGCCAGCCGGTAACAGCCATCCGGCTGACCGCTGAGCATGGCCGCCGGAACACGGAGCCGTTCGCCCGTGTCGAGCTGTATCTCCGCATCCGGGCCCAGTGGCGTCGCCGAAAGCAGGGTCGCGCGGAGACCGTCGGGGCCCAGCACGGTGGGGTGGGTAGACATGGTTGGACACTCCTTTGTGCTGAGGCAGCGGTCAAAGGGGGTGCCGCGCGTCATCCCGCACGTTGGAAAATGACCGGGCCCAGGTCCTCCGATCCCCCAGACACAACAGCCGCCTGCGACGGGCCTTACACTACCTGTACCCCCTGTCGGGCGCGCGGGTCGGCAGATTTTGCGTTTGTATCCCTCGACCGGTACATTTAGCGATTCATGCGCTGCCCTTTTTGTGACGCCGACAAAGAGAGTTTGAAGGTGATCGACTCTCGCGCTTGCGAGGGCGGGCGGGCGATCCGCCGGCGGCGCGAGTGCCTCCACTGCACCAAGCGGTTCACCACCTACGAGCGCATCGAAGACCAGGTCAAGCTCACCGTCATCAAAAAGGACGGCAGCCGGGTGCCCTGGGACCGCACCCGGATCATGTCGGGCCTCGAGCGGGCGTGCTACAAGCGGCCGGTCGAGGCGTCGGAGATGCAGCGGATCGTCGAAGAAGTCGAGGACGAGATTTTCCGCTCGCACGACAAAGAGGTGCCCAGCGTAGAGATCGGCAGGCTCGTCAGTGACCGGCTCCGGCGTGTGGACCAGGTCGCTTACGTTCGGTTCGCCAGCGTATATCGGCAGTTCAAGACGCTGGAAGACCTGGTGGACGAGGCCAAGGCGGTGCTGGACGCGCAGCGGTACGAGGTTCCCGGGCAGGGCCGGCTGTTCGTCGAGGCGGCGCCTCCGGCGGACGCCGCGGGCCACGGCGGCGAGACGAACGGGCGCGGCGCGAGGGCCAGGGGACGCAAGCCCGCCGGCCAGGAGGCGCAACTGCCCCTGCCGCCCCCGGGCGGGAAGGTCAAGCGAGGCAAGGAAAAGGCGTTGGAGCAACAGGCGGTCGAGTAGCCGATGACTCGTGATGGCCGCGGGCGGAAGCCCCCGGTTCCGCGATCGGCAAAACCGCTTCGGCGGGGCAGACGGCGGCTCGAGAAGTCACACCTAATGGATCGACACCACGACGAGGGCTCGATGTATCCAAGCAGCGAATCGACCGGTGGCGTTCTGAACAACAGTGCGGTGAAGCGCGGGATTGCCGCCGGCCTGGCGGCCCTGGCGCTGATCGCCGGCGGGTGCGGGCGGACGACCGAACCGCCGCCCCCCGGGCGGCAGCCGTACGCCAACCTCGGGCTCCGGCAAAACATTCCGGGGTTCCTCAACGGCACCGTCATGGAGCGCGTGGAGGTCAGCAACACCGGGCAGATGGCGGTGACGTCGTTCGGGCTGGCGGTCAACCTGCGGTACCCCGGCGACACGCGCGCGCCGGTGCCGGTCCGCGAGTGGATGATCAAGGAGATGTACCGCCAGGGGTTCGGGAAGGCGACGGGGTACAGCGACCTCCGGCGGCTCCAGCCCGAGCAGGTGCTGCAGGACAAGCGGGTGGCGGTCGTCATGGTGGGCGCTTACGTCCCGCCGGGCGCGCGGGTGGGTCAGCGGACGGACGTGGTCGTCCAGGCGCTGCCCGGGAGCGACACGGCGAGCCTCGCCGGGGCCACGCTGTACCAGTGCGAACTGCGGCTGCTCGGGGCCAACGCGCTGAACCCGGGCGGGTCGGTCAACGCGCACATCGCGGCACGCGGGCCGGTCTTCATCAACCCGGCGTTCGCGCTGGAAGTCCCGACGATCGCCGGCGCCGGCGAGAACCGGGCCGGGTCGCGGGTCGGCACGATCCTGGGCGGCGGGGTCTGCACGACCGACCGCCCGATCCACCTCCGCCTGCGCACGCCCCAGTGGAACGTCGCCAAGCTGGTCGAGCAGATCGTCAACGAGCGGTTCCAGACGGTCGCGGACAAGCCCCGCGCCAACGGCCAGGGGATGTGCGTCGCCGAGGCGCAGGACGAGGGGTACATCAACCTGTACGTCCCGGCGAAATACCAGAAGAACTGGGAGCACTTCGTCGCGGTGGTCAATCACATTTACCTGACCGTGAACCCCGCCGCCGCGGCGATGAAGGCGCGGGAGCTGGTCGCCGAGGCGCAGAAGCCCGAGGCGCTGCTGGCCGACATTTCGTACGCCCTCGAGGCGCTCGGGTCGGCGGCGGTCCCGTACATCGGCGAGTTGCTGACGCACCCGTCGCCCGACGTGGCATTCGCGGCGGCCAAGGCCGGGACGTACCTGGGCGACGCCGCGTCTGAAATCGCGCTGGGGCGGATGGCCCAGACCGACGGTCACCCGTTCCGGGTCGACGCGATCCAGGTGCTGGGCGACGTCCCCCCGAGCCCGGCCGTGGCCCGCGCGGTGGCCCCCTGCCTGGACGCCGACGACGCGCAGGTGCGGATCGAGGCGTACAAAGTGCTGTCGCGGATCGACGACGCCCGGATCCCGAACCCGGTCATGTCGCGGAAGATCCACGATTCGTTCATCCTGGACGTGGTCGAGTCGACCGGCAAGCCGATGGTCTACGCGACGCGCGTGGGCGAGCCACGGCTCGCGGTGTTCGGGAGCCGGAGCCAGATCAAGTTGCCGATCACGTTCGCGGCGTTCGACACCCGGCTGACGATCACGCAGGACGCGCGCAAGCCGCAGCTCTTGTCCCTGTTTTACCGGGGCGAAGAGCTGCAGGAGCCGATCGCGGCGCTGTCGCGGCCGCTGATCGTGGAACTGGCCGCCCGGCTGGGCGGGGGCTCGGACGACAAATTCCGGTTCAGCTACGGGGAGGTGGTCGCCATGTTGCAAACAATGGCGGACACCGGCAAAGTAGCTTCGTCGTTCGTCTTACAGGACATCCCGGGCCTGGAAGAGCAGTTCGGCGACATCGCCGACGCGTCGAGCGGTCGGTCGGTGGGCGAAGCGCCGCCGGCCACGCCGCAGCCCGCCACGGGCCTGGCCGGGACGTCGCCGATGGCGCCGCCGGGCAGTCAGGTGGTCAACCTGACGAACACGCCGCGCCCGACCGGGAACGCCCCCGCGGGCGGGAGACCGAACTGAGGATGCGCGGGCCCGGGCGGCACTGAAGTGCCCGACGGCCCCGCGCACCAGTGAGGGTTGTGCAGGTCAGGAGGACCTCCGACGCATGCGTCTTAAGAAGCTCGTCCTTAACGGGTTCAAATCGTTCGCGGACCGCACCGAGTTCGCGTTCGACTCCCCCATCACGGGCATCGTCGGCCCCAACGGGTGCGGCAAGTCCAACGTCGTCGACGGGTTCAAGTGGGTGCTCGGGGAGCAGTCCGCCAAGAGCCTGCGCGGCGACGCCATGCTCGACGTGATCTTCAACGGCTCGTCCGTGCGCAAGCCGGCGGGCATGGCGGAGGTCGTCCTCGTCTTCGACAACCCCAAGCGCGCCGACGACACGCGCCTGCTGCACGTCGACACCGACGAAGTCTCCGTCGGCCGGCGCTTGTTCCGCGACGGCACCTCCGAGTACCAGGTCAACAACGCGACCAGCCGGCTCAAGGACATCCGCGAGATGTTCCTGGACACGGGCGTGGGCGTGGACGCGTACAGCGTGATCGAACAGGGCCGCGTGGCCGCGCTGCTCGAGGCCAACCCGGCCGAGCGGCGGCTGATCTTCGAAGAGGCGGCGGGGATCTCGAAGTTCAAGGCCAAGAAGAAGGAGGCCGTCCGCAAGCTCGAGAAGGTCGACCTGAACCTGGTCCGCGTGAACGACATCGTGGAGGAGGTCGAGAAGCGCCTGCGGAGCGTGAAGCTCCAGGCGGGCAAGGCGCGGTCGTACCAGGAGTATTCCGAGCGGCTCAAGGAGTTGCGGCTGCAGTACTCGCTGCAGGAGTATCACAAGTTCGCGGCCGAGCTGGCGACGCTGGAGGGGCGGCAATCCGAGGCGGCCGAGCGACTCGAAGAGCTCTCGCAGACGCTCGCCAAGGCGCAGAACGAACTGGCCCTGAACCGCGCGGGGTTCGACGAGCTGTCGCAGCAGAAGCAGCGGACCCAGCATGCGCTGGTGCAGGCCAAGGCCGACGTGAACAGCGCCCGGCAGCGGCAGCAGTTCGCGGCCCAGCAGCTCGAGCAGATCGCCGAGCAGCTTCGGCAGTTCGAACAGGACCGGGCGAGTAACGAGCAGAAGTCGGCGGAGGTCGCCGAGTCGCTCGAGCAGCAGCGGGAGGCGCTGGAGCAATTCACCGGCGAGCTGGCCGAGCACAAGTCGATGATCGAGGAGCGGCAGCAGCAGTTCCGCGACGGCCAGCACAGGCTGAACGGGGCGCTGTCGGAAATCGACCAGAACAAGAACGCGATCCTCGAATTGATGCGGCGGCTGGCGAGCGTGAACACCCGGCTGGGCGCGATCGAGATCGAGCGGAAGAACCTCGCGGCCCAGCAGGAGCGCGTCGCGCAGCGCCGGCAGATGGTCGTGACGGAGCTGGAAAACCTGCAGGCCACCCGGGCGGGGCTCGAAGAGCGGCTGGAGCAGGCCAAGGCGCACATCGCCGAACAACAGGCGGCGCTGGAGGACCGGCGGGAGCAGGCCAAGTCGCTTGGCCAGCAGATCGCGCAGGTCAGCGAACAGCTTGGCAGCGCGCGCGAACACCGGTCGGGGCTCGTGTCGCGGCAGAAGCTATTGGAACAGCTAGAGGCCAAGCGCGAAGGCGTGAGCGAGGGCGTCAAGAGCGTGCTCCGGCAGCGCGAGGACAAGTTCCCGTTCGTCCGCGGGCTGGTGGCGGACGTGATCAAGGTCGACGTCGAGCACGCCCACGTGATCGAGGCGGCGCTCGACGGGCGCGACCAGTGGCTGGTGGCGGACGACCTCGACGCGGTGGCGGGGGCGCGCGAAGCGTTCGAGGAGCTCGAGGGGCGCGTGAATGTGGTCGTGCGCGGGCGCGTTAGTGGCATGGGCATCTTGCCCATGCGGGATGCGTTCAAAACAGAAGAATCATCCGACTACAAAGCCCTCATGCATGGGCAGGATGCCCATGCCACAGATGACGTCGACTGGAATGCCCACCCGCACCGCCTCCGCCTCGCGATCGACCTGGTGCGGGTGGAGCCGGAAGACTACGAGGTCGCGGCGCGGCTACTCGGGCGGACGGCGGTGGTCGACTCGATCGACGTCGCCAAGTACTACCACCGCTGCGGGTTCGACGGCTGGCGATACGTGACGCACGCGGGCGAGGTGGTCGAGGCGGACGGGACCTTCCGCGCCGGCCCGATGACGGCGGCCATGGGCATCCTGTCCCGCCGGTCGGAACTCGAGGCGATCGGGCACCAGGTGGCCGAGGTCGACCAGCGGATCGCCGAGCTCGTGTCGCGCCTGACCGAGGGGAACTCGCAGGCCAAGGGTCTGGAGCAGTCGCAGAACGAGCTCCGGCAGGCGATCTATCAGGCCAACGAGACGAAGGTGGAGCTTTCGAGCCAGGTGGCGCAAAACGCCGACCGCCAGGCCGCGCTCGACCGGGAGCAGCCGGTGCTGGAGCGCGAGCTGGGGCAATTCGCCCAGCAGGTCGACAAGCTCGCGGCCGAGGAGCAGACGCTCGCCGCCAAGCGCGCCGATTTCGAGGCCGAGCAGGCCGACCGGCAGGCGAAGGTCGACGAGCTGGCGGCGACGCAGAAGGAGCTCGAAGAGATGCTCCGCGAGTGGGGCGAGGAGCTGACGACCCGCCGGATTCACCTCGGGCAGGTGCAGGAGAAGCAACTCGGCGCGCAGCAGGCCGTGCAGCGGCTGTCGTCGATGGCGGAAGAGCTGGAGCAGCAGGCGAGGCGGATCGAGCAGTCGGCCAATTCGCTGTCATCGCGCCGCGGCGGGGTCGAGGAAGAGCTGGTCGTCGCCAAGGAGAAGGAAGAGGAGCTCGTCCAGCAGCAGCAGGAATTGGCCGGGGCGCTGGAGGAACTGGAGCAGCAGGTCGCCGACGTCGCGCACGTGGTGCGCCAGCTGACCAGCGCCGTCGACCAGCGGCGCGAGGCGCACGCCGAGATCGAGCAGGACTTCCACCAGGTGCAGGTGAAGGTCGGCGAGCTGCGCGTGCGGCTCGAGGGGTTGGTGCAGCGGACGATGGACGAATTGCAGCTCGACCTGCCGGCGCGATACGCCGAGGCGAATGCGGTCGAGGGCGGGTACGTGCCGGCCGAAATGGACTGGGACGAGGTGGGCGACGAGATCAAGGAGCTGCGCGAGAAGATCCACCGCCTGGGGAACGTGAACGTGGACGCGATCGCCGAGCAGGACGAGCTCGAGCAGCGGGCCGGGTTCCTGGTCGGGCAGGTGAACGATCTGATCGAGAGCAAGCGGCAGCTCGAAGAGCTGATCGAGACGATCAACGCCGAGTCGGGCGTTCGGTTCGAGCAGACGTTCAACGCGGTGCGCGAGAACTTCGCGGCGATGTTCCGCAAGATCTTCGGCGGCGGGGCGGCCGACATCTTCCTGGAGACCGAGGTCCAGGAGAAGGTCAAGCGCGAGATCACGCTCGAGGACGGCAGCGTCCGCACGGTCGACGAGATGGTGACGAAGAAGGTCGACGTGCTGGAGGCGGGGATCGAGATCATCGCGCGGCCGCCCGGCAAGAAGCCGGTCTCGATCAGTCAGTTGAGCGGTGGCGAGAAGGCGATGACGTGCATCTCGCTGCTGATGTCGATCTTCAAGAGCAAGCCGAGCCCGTTCTGCATCCTGGACGAGGTGGACGCGCCGCTGGACGAGGCGAACAACCAGCGGTTCGGGATGATCATCCAGGAATTCCTCGACACGTCGCAGTTCATCGTCATCACGCACCACAAGCGGACGATGCAGATCGCCGACGTGCTGTACGGCGTGACGATGCAGGAACAGGGCGTCTCGAAGCGCGTGGCGGTGAAGTTCGACCAGGTCGACAACCAGGGGCGGATCAAGGAAGAAGCGGCGGAACACGCGGCGGCGTGAAGTCGAACTCGCCGTAAAGGCCGCATCCCCGTTTAGCCGCGACCCGGAGGGCAAGCGACAGCGCCGCCCGCAGGGGAGCGCGTCGGAACGCCGTCCTCGCTAGACTGTCCCACCCTTCTTTCGTCCTACGCGCAGAGCCGCGCGCGGGCCATCGTGTATGATCACCGCATGACGCGCGCACGCGATTCCCGCCGCACATTCCTCCGGTCTACTGCCGTCGCCACGTTCGGCGCGATCACCGCTGGCCTCGGCGGCTGCCGGACGACATCGAACAGGCCTGCAGCGGACGTCGCGCCCGCCGACGACGCCGCCGGGCCGCTGTTCGCGTACGTCGGGACGTTCAGTTCGCCGTTGAAGGACGTGTTGCCGACGCAGGTGGACCTGCCGCCGGGGAACGGGCGGGGGATTCATATCTTCCGGGCGGATCGCAAGACTGGGGCGTGGACGCCGGCGGGCCTGTACGAGATGGGTACGAGCCCGAGTTGCCTGGCGGCCACCGCGGACGGCTCGGTGCTGTTCTCGGCGAACGAGACGGACCGCGTCGGCGCGGAGAGGGAGGGGACGATCAGCGCGTTCCTGGTCGACCGGAAGACCGGCGGGCTGAAGTTGATCAACACCGTGCCGTCGGGCGGGGCGGGGCCGACGTACGTGAGCGTTCACCCGTCGGGGCGGTTCGTGCTGGTCGCGAATTACTTCGGCGGGTCGGTCGCGGTGCTGCCGATTGTCAAGGGCAGCAATCTCGCGCCGCCGAGCGACGTCAAGCGGCCGAAGGGGAAGGGCGGGCCGACCAAGGCGACGAGCGCGCCGCCCGGGAGCTTCGCGATCAGCGGGCACGATCGGACGCACGCGCACATGATCGAGGCGGACCCGAGCGGGCGGTTCGTCTATCACGTCGACCTCGGGCTCGACACGATCTTCGTCTGGCGGTTCGACGATCAGGCGGGCAAGCTGACGGAGGCCGGGTCGGTCGCGCTGCCGCCGGGGGACGGGCCGCGGCACTTCGCGCTGCACCCGAACGGGCGGTGGTTCTACTCGGTGCAGGAAGAGGGCTCGACCGTCGTGCTGTTCGACCGCGACGAGAAGGGTGGCGGGCTCGTCGCGCGGCAGACGATCTCGACGCTGCCGCCGGGGTTCACCGGGAGCAACTTTTGCTCGGAGATCCTGGTCTCGTCGGACGGGCGGTTCGTGTACGCGGGGAACCGGCTGCACGATTCGATCGCGATCTTTGCGGTCGACGAGGGCGGCATGCTGACGTACGTCGGAGAGGAATGGACGCGCGGGAGTTACCCTCGGAGTTTCAGCTTCGACCCGACCGGGCGATTCTTGTACTGCTGCAATCAGCGCGGGGATCACGTGGCGGC
>DATHXE010000160.1:0-3013 GCA_035459845.1 Tepidisphaeraceae bacterium
GGACCCGCCCCGAAAGAACAAGCGGCCTTCGACGCCTACGCCGGCACCCTCGCCCGCGCGAAAGAGCTGAACGTCCCCGTCATGACCGAGGAGCAGTTCAACCTGTTCATCCGATACTACGACCCGGCGCGCAGGTAACGAACGCCCCTGTTTAGCCGCGACCCGTAGGGCAAGCGTCAGCGCCGCCCGAAGGGGAGCGCGGACGCGCTCAGGTGGCCGCGATTCTTGCGCTCACCCACGAATGACGATCGCGCGAAGAAGTACGTGCGCGACCCATGCCGGCGCGCTCCCCTGCGGGCTCGCCTAAGGCTCGCCCTACGGGTCGCGGCTAAACGGGGCATCGAAGGAGCCTCCCCTACTTCCGCTTCGCCTCCGCCTGCCGCACCAGCGTCTCGGCCACCTTCTGGTCGAAGCTGTCCGCCGCCTTGCCCGCCTCGGCGAGCTTCTTCTTCGTCTCCGCGTCCACGTACGCCTGTCGCTCCTTCGACAGCTCGGCGATCCGCGCCTGGATCTCCGCGCGCTCCTTTTGCTTCGTCGCAACGTACGCCTCGCGCTCCTTGGCGTTCATCTTCCGCATGTCCGGCGGGAGCTGCTCGTCCTTCATGTCCGCCAGCTTGAGTGTCCCGTTGGCGATCCCGTCGATCAGCTCGATCTCCCCGCCGACGTAGCCGATCGTGAAGTCCGCGTTGCCGTCCGTCATGGCCACCGTACCGCCGTTCACCGTCACCGCCCCCGCATAGCCGCCAGCGCCCGTCGAAGACGTCGACACCGTCCCCGCGACCTGCACCGCCCGCCCGCTGGCCTTGTTGTACGCCAGCCGGTCCGCCGTCACCGCCGCCGGCGCCGCTTCGGACGCCTGCTGCTTCAGCGCCACTTCCTTCTGTGCATCGTCCCACTTCCGCCCGTTCGTCGCGCACGCGACCAGCGTCGTGCCGAGCTTGGCGTTCAGCTTGGCGAGCTCCGCGTCCTGCGGGGCCGACACGACCGCCATGTTCCCCGTCTGCCCGATCGCCGCGAACTCGCCCTCGCTCGCCTTGGCGATCTCCTTCCACACCGCCGCCGTCGACGCGCTCTCGCCGCACTGCACCGTGTTGATGATCAGGTCCTTCTTCACGGCGTCCCGGCACACGTCGGGGTACTTGCGGTCGTCCTTGTAGTCCATGTGTGGCGGCGCATCCCCGACCAGGAAGATCACCTTCAGCACCGACTTGTCCGGCGTCCACGACACCTTCGTCACCGCCTCGTCGAGCGCCTGGTTCACCGACTCGGGCTCGTCATTCCCCTGGTCAGCCGTGAACCCCTGAAGGTTCTTGAACACCGCGTCGATGTCGTCGGTCAGGTCGAACCGCTTGGTGATGTACGCGTCGCCCCGGTCGCGGTACGCGACCAGCGCGATCCGAACCTCCGGCGTCGGCTTCTGCTTGATGATCTGGTTGGCGATCCCCCAGATCTTCGCCTTGGCCCCTTCGATCAACCCCGACATCGACCCGGTCGTGTCGAGCACGAAGCAGACCTCCACGCGCGGCTTGGCCTGCTTTTCGTCCTTCTTCACCGGCGCCCCGGCCGCCGGTTTCTCCTCGCCGTACACCGGCGACCCGACCCCGATCACACCGGCGACCGCCAACGCGAGCAGATGACGCTTCATATCGTTCTCCTGAGAATCGTCAGCCGGTCACGGGTGCCATGCCTTCGCCCGCGGCCAAAAACTTCAGCAATCAGAATATCCCTGACCCGCGGGCGTAGGCATGCCCCGGCGGCTTTCGAATTCCAAGTCGAACGCCTCTGGGGCATGCCCACGCGAGCCGATTGCGCCATTCTCGCGATCGAACCTGATCGCCGGCTCGCGAGGGCATGGCACCCGAAAACCCTTCCCGTCACTCACCGCACCACGTACAACGTCTCCCCGATCACCACGTCCACCTCGTTCCCCAGCGACAGCCACGCCGCCGCGTCCGCGTTCTCCTTAATCAGCGCGAAATACTCGTCCGACCCGAACTTGACCTCCTTGCGCTTCAGGTCCTTCTGCACGGCCGCGTTGTTGTCGGTCCACGTGTTGCCGTTCTGGTAGAACGCCCGCCCGCGGACCACCCGGCTCTGGTTCGCATAGTTGCCCTGCGACCGGTAGCCCGACGCCTGGCCTTGCGCCATCTTCTCCTGGAGTTCCTGCATCTTCTTCGCGTCGCCCAGAACGACCGTGCCGGCGCCGTTGCGGCCGAGGGTCAGCGTCTCGCCCGGCGCGGCCGTCGGCGTCGCCGGCCCGCTCGCCACGCCGCCGGCGCCCGTCGTCGCGCCCGCGACGACCACCGGTGGTGTCACGCCGAAGCTCCCGCCCTTGTCCAGTCCCAGGCCTTGCTGCGCAACTTGCAGGTTGTCCGACTGTTTCAGCCCGTTGATGTTCGACGAGTTCGCCACCGCCAGGTCGCCGTTCCGGAACCGGTTGTCCTTCGACTCGCCCGCCGTCTGATCCCAGACCGCCTTCGCGGCTTCCATCGCCGGCCGGTCCGCCTCGAGCTCGCGCATCGTCCGCACCGCGACCGGCACGCCGCGCCGCGCCTCGTCTTCCAGAATCAGGTACGCCGTGTACGGCGTCACGATCCCGTGCGCCCGCGCCAGCCGCACCACCTCGTCCTTGAGTTCCTTGGTCTCGCCGTTCTTACGGATCTCGTCCAGCAGGAACCCGACCCGGCGGGTCGCCCACAGTCGCGGGATGAAGTCGTTCTTCGTGTCGTTGTCCGTGAACTGCACGTCCTGCGCGAACGTCTGCTTCTCGCCCGCCAGCGTGCCGGTGATCTTCACCGCGCCCGCGCCCTTGCCCGAGTACTTGCCGAACACGACGAGCTGGTCGCCCTTGAACAAGTCGCCCAGCTGGCCGGGGTAAAGCTGCGTCGCCTTGATGTCGCCGCCGCTCAGCGCGACCTCCAGGTTCGCCAGCACCGGGTCCTTGATCTTCGTGTAGAAGTTCGACAGCTTCACCTCCACGTCCTCTTCCGGCAGGACGTACTGGCTGAACGCC
>DATHXE010000161.1:0-8849 GCA_035459845.1 Tepidisphaeraceae bacterium
CGAGCTCGCGCAAAAGTCCCTCACCTGGCTCCCCGCACCCGGCGGCAAGCTCCCCCGCACCTGGTGCATCGCCCACCAGGCCGGCCGAAAACTCTCCATGGCCGAGCAAACCTTCATCGGCCTCTGCCGCGAAGCCGCCAAGGGCTTGGCGCACGATTGACGGCGCCCGGGAGGGCGAGGCTCCGTCCGTGCCGCGGGGGCACCCCGCGCGTACGAAGAAACGGCTCGGACGGAGCCTCGCCCTCCCAAGCCCATCGGCATCGAATCTCCTCGCATCCTCGCCCCCGCGCGAGGTACGCTACTCCCATGCCCACCCGACGCTTCACCCTCGCCGGCGCACTCCTCCTCTCGCTCGGCCTCTGCTTCGCCGGATGCCTCCAACAGGAGAACATCAAGGTCCTCCGTTACGACGCCAAGGCCGACCGATTCGAAATGCTCGCGGTCTACGAGCACTTCCGGTCCAGCGACTCCGGCGTGGTCCTCGTGCCCGAGAAAGCACCCGACGCCGCCGCCGCCGAGAAACGCATGCTCGAGGACGCCGCCAAGCTCCGCTCGATCTACGACGCCCGCGACCGCCTGATCCCCGGGTGGGACATCCTCGGCGTCGGCCTCTACCCCCTCACGCCCGACCGGAAGAAGTTCGAAGGCGAGGGCGACCCCAAGCCCGGCCGCCCCGCGATCGCCTGGGACAAAGTCGACATCAAGCCCGGCCGGCTCTTCAAGGACAAGGACGGCTTCATCGGTTACTGGCACGAGATCGGCGTACCGGGGGCCGTGGTCGACCAGATGCTCGCGCGCGTACGGGTCGAAATGTCCGCCGACGAGGACATCCGCCAGGGCATCGCGATCGAGAAGAAGCGCCGCGCCGATGCCCCGCAGAAACCGGCGGATTGGGCCGACATCACCGCCGCCCTCAAGGCCCACCTCCTCGCCGAGCAGGCCGGCAAGCCCGAGGGCGCCGACCGCCAGAAGGACCTCGGCGAGCGCCTCCGCGCCACCCTCGACTCCGCATCCCTCGACCGCATCCTCGCCGCCCTCGACCGCGGCGACCTCGGCCCCACGCGCGTCGCCGGCCGACTCGTCCTGCGCGTCCCCCTCACCCGCCGCGACGCCGACGGCATCGCCGGCCTGGTCCGCGAGGTCGACCGCACCGTCAAATCCATCCTCGACGCCAAGGCCGAGCCCGCGGCCGGTGTCATCGAGTTCCTCGCCCACGCCCGCGGCCCCCTGTCCGACCACGCCGCCCTCAAGGCCGACGACGCCGGCCTGGAAATCTCCCTCGACCTCGTCCCCCTGCTCAACCGCTTCCTCGCCGACCAGCGCGACACGGAAAACCGCGACTTCGCCAAGAGCGCCGACGCCAAGACCCGCGCATCAAAGATGGCCCAGACCGTCGCGACGTGGAAGGACGTCGAGGTCGTGCCGGGCGACGCGGAGAAGCTCATCGCCGAGTTCCGCGCGAGGAAATAGGGAACGGGAACGCGAACGGGTCCGGGGCGGCGCTTCGGGCCAAGCCCGCACGCTCTACCCCGGCTTGTCCGGACCTGCGAACCCGCGGTGGGAGGGCTCTCGAAACGCTTACTTCGCGTTCAGCTTCTCCACCCCCGCCGCGTCGTGGAGCTTCTTCATCTCCTCGTCCGTCAGCGCACGGTTATACACTGCCAGCCCGCCCCACAAGCCGCGGGTCGCCTCGCTGAACATCGTGCCCCCCGCGTACCGCGCCGCCACCGTAAAGTCCGACGGCGCGATCTTCGTCTTGGCGTGCTTGGCCGCGTCGTACGTGAAGATCCCCCGCCCGTGGTAGTACGGGTTCATCCCCCGGTCCTTCCCGTCCGGGCCTTCCTTCGTGAAGTAACGGTCGTTCCGCTTGTCCTTCGCGGCGTTGAGCGGCCGCTCCTCCATCGCGCCATTCACGTACGCGCGGATGTACGTCCCGTCGTACGTGAACCCGAGCGTGCACCACGTCCCCTCGGGAATCTGCGACTTGCTCGCCGCGTAGTCCGCGCACCACGGCAGCTTGCTCCCGTCCGCCCGCTGCGTCACCCCGCCCTCGCTCGAGATGTGCGGCGTGAGCTGCTTCGTCCCCCCGTACGCCGGCATGTGCATCAGCAGCGCGTACTGCCGCGTCCCCGTGTCGTCGTTCGCCCCCTTCCCCTCGCTCCAGATCCCCGCGATCGTCCGGCTCTTATCCACATCCCTGATCAGCACGGCCGCGAACATGCTGACCTGCGCGTCCTTCCCCGAGATGTTCAAATCGCCCAGCTCGGCGTGCTTGATCTGCCAGTACTGCTTCCCGTTCGTCTCGGCCGCGAACCCGGAGAACGGGCCGCCCTCGACCCGCTTGATCGGCCCGCCGACTTCCGTCATCGGGTGCTTGTCTTTGGTGCCGACCGACTCGCGCGCCTTCCCGGCCTCCTCGCCGAACGTCCAGAACGCGACGAGCCCGGGCGTCTTCTCGACGACCGTGCGGTCGCCGGTGGGCTCGGCGCCGCGCGAGGTAACGGTCAACGCGACCAGCAGCGTCAGAAGGAGTCGGTGGGTCATACGAGCAGTGTAACCCGATCGCACTCGCAGCGCACCAGCCGCGGAGCGGCGACAGACAGTAGCCCAGGGCGTAAGCCCTGGGTCCACGTGCGTTGTGATATTTAGAGCCCCGGAGGGGCGACAGACAAGGCGTCCGCAAACGCGGAAACGGCGCCCTTCTCTGTCGCCCCTTCGGGGCTATCGTCGTTGAATTCCCACGTACCCAGGGCTCGAACCCTGAGCCAATTTTTGCCGCCCTTAGGGGCTAACCCCGCTCCACCGACTTACGCGTTTCCCGCGTACCCCGCATCGTCAAACCCCTTCAGCGCCTCCGTGCTGTCCCCGAACCCCTTCACCGGCGTCCCCATCCGGTCCAGCATCGACACGAACAAGTTGCACAGCGGCGTGCCCTTCTTGTGCACGAGTTGCCGGCCGCCCTTGATCGTCCCGCCGCCACCGCCCGCCAAAACCAGCGGCAAATCGCGCGGGTTGTGCGCGTTCCCGTCCCGCATGCACGACCCGTACAGCAGCATCGAGTTGTCGAGCAGCGTCCCCTCGCCCTCGCGGATCGCGGCCATCTTGTCCAGCATGTACGCGAACTGCGCGCTGTGCCATTTGTTGATCAGCGCGTACATCTCGAGCGAGTGCTTCTCGTTCTTGTGGTGCGAGATCTCGTGGTGCCCGCCCTGCACGCCCTCGAGCCACGAGAAGTTCTTCGGCGACACGCCGTTCCCGAACATGAACGTGCTCACGCGCGTCGCGTCCGTCCAGAACCCGAGCACCATCAGGTCGAGCATCAGCCGCACGTGCTCGGTGTGATCGCCCGAGTTCCGCCCGCGCCCGCCACCCCCGCCGCCCTTGCCCAGCGCCCCGCGCTCGGCCTTCGCCGCCGCCCACGCCACCAGCCGCTTGTCCAGCGCCTCGATCTCGGTCAGCGCCGCCGGTGACAGTTTGTTCTCTTCTGCCCGCTGCTTCGTGTTGAACGCGATCCGCTTCTCGACCGCCCGCACCGACTCGAAGTACTCCTCGAGCTTCATCCGGTCGGTCTTCCCGACCTTCCCGGTGAGCGACTTCGCATCTTCAGCGACCAAATCCAAAATCGACCGATCGTCCGCCGCCGATCCCGCCTGCCCCTGCGACCGGAACAACCGGTCGAACGCCAGCCGCGGGTTGATCTCCTTCGCCAGCGGCGTCGTCGGCGTGCTCCACGCGATGTGCGACCCGTACAGCGCCGTATACCCGACGTTGTTATCCACGAAGTTCGTGACCGGCTCGATCCCCAGTTCGAGCGACGGCAGCGGCGTCTCGCGCCCGATGCGCTGCGCCGCCAGTTGGTCCATCGACACCCCGCCGCACCGCAGGTCCTTCCCCGTCGTCTTGGTGATCGTCGTGCCGGTCAAAAAGCCGGCCGTCTTCACGTAGTGCCCGTCGCCCCCGATCGACCCCTGGTTCATCAACTCCGTCATCACCAGGAGCTTGTCTTTGTGCTTCGCCAGCGGCGCAAGCGTCGGCGAGAGTTCGAAGTCCTTTCCCTTCCCCTTGCACGCCCATTGGTCGACGTTCACCCCGTTGGCCATGTACAGCACGGCCATCCGCACCGGGAGCTTGGCGGCCTTACCGGCGGCGGCCGCAGTCGCGGCCACGGCGCGCGGGGCGAAGTTGCCCATCGCATCGAGCAGCGGCAAACCCATCGCGGCACCAGCGGCGCCACGGAGCAAAGTGCGGCGGGAAAGGGAGTGGGGCATGAAGGCGGAATCCTGTTCGAGCCAACCACGCCCGACTCCTGTAGAGTCGGATTCGCGGGCGTAGCCGCGAGTCGGGGCGGTTCTCAACGTATAGTCGGCGGCAGATAAAGACGAGCCCGCCGGCAACATACCATACCGCCGAACCAGCCCCCGTGTTCGCCCGGGCGCGGCATGAATCACATATCGGCCAATTCCGATGTCCGGGTGCTACTCTGCGACGGCCTCCTTCTGCTTCGCCCGCCGCTTGATCCGCACCGCCCGTACGATCAGGCTCACCACCATGATCCCGAGCACGGCGTACGTTATCGGGTCGACCCACTTCTGAACCCGGTCGTACTTCGCCTCCAGCAGTTTCCCCAGCACCGCGAGCACCGCCGACCAGACGGTCGACCCGATCGCGGTGTAGAGCAGGAACGTCGGCAGGCTCATTCGGTTGACGCCCGCCGGGATCGAGATCAACGACCGGATCCCGGGCACGAGCCGCCCGATCAGCACGGCCTTCCCGCAATGCTTGTTGAACCACGCATCGGCCTTGCCGACGTCCTCTTCCGACACCGCCAGCCAATGCCCGTGCCGCGCCGCCCACCGCTTGAGCCGCGACTCACCGATGAAATACCCGAGGTAGTAGAGCGGGATCGCCCCCAGCACCGACCCGAGTGCCCCCGCCGCGATCACGCCGTACAGGTTGAGTTGGCCGCGCGCCGCCGTGAACCCCGCGGCGGGCATGATCACCTCCGACGGGATTGGCGGGAACACGTTCTCCAGGAACATCAGGAACACGATCCCGACGTACCCCATCGAGTCGATCAGCGACGTCGCCCATTCGCCCATGCAGAGGGATTAACGGATCAGCGGACGTCTGGGAGCGCTCGAATCTGCCGCAAAGACGCAAAGAGCGGGAACGGACAAGAGCTCATGCAATCGCTCCTCCATTTTGCGCCTTGGCGTCTTTGCGACCCCCCTCCTCGCCTCTCATCCCACCATCGGCTTCAAATGCCGATACGCCATCTCCGCCACCCCCGCCGCCGTCGTCTCGTACGGATACAACTCCACCGTCACCGGCCGCTTGTAACCCACCCTCTCCACCGCCTCGAAGATCGCCGGGAAGTCCATCGCCCCCTTGCCCGGCGTCAAATGCTGGTGCACGCGGTTCGCCCCGATGTCCTCGATGTGAATGTGGCTGATGTGCTCGGCGTGGTTCCGAATCACCGCCGCCGGGTCTTCGCCGCAGCAGAACAGGTGGCCGGTGTCGCAGTTCATCTGGACGGCCGACTCGTCCCTAAAGAATTCCCGCTTGAAGTCGAGGTACTCCGCCGCCGTCTGGATGAACAATCCCGGCTCGGGTTCGATGGCCAGGATCACGCCCTTCTCGCGCGCCAGATCGACACACTGCGCGAGCCCCTCGGCGAACATCCGCCCCGCCTCAGCCCGCGAGAGCCCGCTCCCGATCATCGGCCCGCCCGGTTGCAGGCTCACCGTCTTGGCCCCGAACTCCGCCGCCACCCGGATCGCCCCCAGCGTGTGTTCGACGCGCCGTTTCCGCTCGGCCGACGAATTGTCGATCCACGTCGGCCGGTACGTGTCCCCGCACGCAAACAGCGTGAACGCGTTGACGTTCGACACGGTCAGGCCGAGTTCTTTCAGCAGTCCCTTGATTTCCGCGGTCCGCTGCCAAGTCATGAGCGGCGGATAGGCGTGGTGCAGGTCCGCCATCAGTTCGACAGCCGAATACCCGATCCCCGCGATCGCGCGCAGCGCCTCCTCGAACGTGTTCTTCTTGAACGCATTGGTCGAGAACGCGAGGGGGATCATGGTGCGCGACATCATACGCGCTGATCGGCGCATGTCATCGTTCGTGCCGCCGTGTGCGCGCGAGCGGTCCGTAAAACGGAAAGACCAAAAACGTAAAGGAGTGCGCGGGCTGCGCACTCTTTACGTTTTTCGTCTTTTCGCTTTACCGCGTCTCAGACCGAGCCGTCACGACTTGGAAAAGATCGTCCCGTCGTTCTCCCACACCACGTCGCCCCGGCTCGGGTCGTTCACCTGCTTGCGCGGCTCGCCGATCTCGATCACGAAGCGGTCCGCGTCGTCCTGGCCCCAGAGCACGTCGGTGCCCGCGTCGCCGGCGATGAGGTCGTTGCCGTCGCTCCCGAAGCAGGTGTCGTCGCCGTCCCCGCCGCGGAGCGTGTCGGTCTGCGACTCGCCTAGGAGCAGGTCGTTCCCATCGCTGCCATACATGACGTCCCACCCGCTCTGACCGTGGAGTTCGTCGTTGCCCTGGCCGCCCTGAATGGTGTCGTGCCCGAGGCCGCCCCACGCGAGCACGGAATGGACGATCGCCCGGCGCTCGGAGCCGACGGAGATCAGGTCGTCCGATCGCCCTCCGTTGATCACGACCGACCGGAAGTCGCCCGGCGCATACGTCGATACGTTCGAGTTGACCGCGACCACGATCGACCGGTTCGCGCCGACCGTCAACGAGATCACGTCCGCCCGGTGCGTCCCCTCGACGTACAGCACCCGGTTGATCACCTGCGACGGCAGCGGGTAAGAGACCTCAGGCGGCAACGCCTGCGCGGGCACCAGCGGGGCCTTGGAAAAGCAAAGCCGTCCCTCGAGCCCTTCCACGATCACGACCGACTTCGGCGCCTCTCGCTCCACGGCACGCCCTCCGCGTCAAAGGTGTATTCGCATCCTCGGTGCAAGTCCCCCAGCGTGCCCGCGATCCTAACCCCTGCCGGACGCCGTCACAAGAACGGACGGTGCGGCGCGACAGGGGAGGGTGAGGTACCGCACGCAGCGCCTTTCCCATGATCGACCCCCATCCCCGTTTAGCCGCGACCCGCAGGGCAAGCGGCAGCGCCGCCCGCAGGGGAGCGCGTCGAGCGAGAGCGGGTGATAAACACGGGTAACGTCTTACAGCCGTACCCATGCCACAACGCGCCACTCGTCACCGCGCTTCCGCCCGCAGGTCCACCCGCACCACCTCCCGATCGTTCCGCCAATAAACGCTCTGATGCGCGTACGTCGGATGACACCACACCACCGGCCGGCCCGCGTCCCTGTTCGTCGGCTCGATGACCTTCGTCCGCCCGATCTCCTTGTACCCCGTGGGCGACAACTCACACCAAATCAGTTCGCCCGTATCAGTCGCCAAAAAGTATCGGTTTGCCGACCCCTCCGCCGGTTCCCAGGGCGTCAGAAACCCCGTCCCCCACTGCACGCGCTCGGCGTCGCCCAGCAGCGGCTTGGGGTCGGCCCAGACGACTCGCCCATCCTTCGGGTCCGCGCACGCGAGCGCGCCGGTCTGGTGCACGCCGTACACGAACCCGCCGCGCAACACGACCTGCGAGTGCAGCGGCTGGAGCGCCTTCACCTCGCGCCCCTTCCCCTTCACGTGCCAGAGGAACCTCGCGGACGTGCCGCCCGGCGCGACGCGGACCGCCGCCATGCCCGTCCAGTTGGCCGCCAGCAGCACCGTGTCGGCGTCGAGTTGTACCGGCGTCACGATCGTCACGCCGTTCTGCTCCGGGCCGTGGGGTAGTTCCCAGAGGACCTTTCCGTCGGCCGGATCGATCGCGAGGACGCCAGTCGGGTGATACTGCACGATCTGCCGCTTCCCGCCCAGCGTCATCGGGGTCGGCGGGGCGTAACCCGGGTCGGCTTCCTCCGCCGCCGTCCAGGCGACGTCCCCCGTGTCGAGCTTGAGCGCCGTCAGCAGCGGCTTGCCGGACGAGAGCAGCACGAGCAGCTCGCCCTCGATGACCGGTGACCCCGCATAGCCCCAGATCGCGGGGCTGCCGGGCAACTTGCGCTTCCACACCACCTTGCCAGTTTCCAGTTCGACGCAGTGCACATCCCCCTCGGCCCCGAGCGCGTACACGCGCCCGCCCGCGATCAGCGGCGTGGTGCGTGGACCCGCCGCGTACGAAATCGTGTACGGGCAGTCGTACTCGACCTTCCACACTTCCTGGCCCGTCGCGTCGTCGAGGCAGACGATCCGCTCGGTCCCCGGAGTCACCCGCTTCTTCCCCTCCCGCACCACCGCGCCCTTTGTCACCCGATCGAGCACCACCACGCGGTCGCCCGACACGGCGACCTGCGCATACCCGCCCCCGATCGGCGCGCTCCAAAGCCGCTTGAGCCCCCCCGCCGGGACGGATTGGAGAACGCCGGCCTCACGGTAGACGTTGTCGCGGCGCTCGCCGAGCCACTGGGGATAGTCGTCGGCGTGGACCGAATTCGCGAGGATCGCCGGCAGGACGAATAGAAAGAAGGCTCGCATACCCCCAGCATACCCCCAACCGCCGCACACGTTCGTGCCCGTAGGGTGGGCTCCGCCCACCGATCGCGCAACGGCGCGTCGTGCCCCCGTCTTCCTTTTTCGATGCGTCACGTGCACCTTCGGTGCGACCGCTAAGTACGTCCTTGAACTGCGAGCGCCAGTTGCGCGATCAATCGAGAAGCGAATCGACCGCGATCGCCGGGTCCTTGACCGCTTCTTCCTTGCCCGCCAGATTCGTCCGGCGGCGCACCATCTCGCGGAGCACCGTCTCGCCGCCCGCGTAGTTGACCGCGACC
>DATHXE010000162.1:0-3289 GCA_035459845.1 Tepidisphaeraceae bacterium
GGGCGACTCGGCCGACGCCGACGCCGTGTTCCCGGACGGCGTCCCGACGATGGACGAGCACCGTGCCTATCTCACGGCCGCGAAGATCCCGTGGAAGGACGAGCAGGGGCGCCGCGCCGACGTGCACGCGCTCCGGCACACGTTCGGGAGCCTGCTGAGCAAGTCCGGCGCGACGCCGCGCGAGGCGATGGAGTTGATGCGCCACACCGAGATGGCGATGACGATGAAGGTCTACACCGACCCGCGGATCTTCGACCTGTCGGGCGCGATCGACCGGCTGCCCCTGCCCGGTGCGAACGCGACAGGTGAGGCGGTACGGGCGACAGGGACGCTCGGCGGCGCGAATGATCCGGAGGTGCGGGTAGCAGAGCGGGTAGCGCGCGCTACCCTTGACCGGCGTTCAGCGTCATTCATCGGCACGCCAAGCGAACTCGCCGACTCGCGTCCAAGTGCTTTCGCTGGCATGGATAGGCAACAAAAAACCCCTTCCGGCCCGGAAGGGGTTCAAGCTGGGGTACTAGGATTCGAACCTAGACAAGCAGATTCAGAGACTGCTGTGCTGCCGTTACACCATACCCCAAATGCGAAGCGGGTCGATTCTACGGCGGGCCGCGGTCGGGTCAAGTGCGGCCGGGCCGGGGGTCGCCGCGTAACGTGCGAGGGTGAGCGCGGTCGCACAGGCGGGGTCGGCCGCACGTCGGGGGTGGAGTACAAGTTGATTCCCGCCGTGCCGCCGCCGTTGAGTAATACTCCCGCCGTTGCGAGGTCTGACACGCGGGGCTTCGTTTCTCGGGGGCGGGATTCGGGCCGTCGCCGGAGGCTCCGTTCCGGCTTGTCGGGACTGGGGGGCGAGCTGTGGTCGGGTCCGCGGCGTTCGGGCGCGGCGGATTTCCTTGAACACCGTCATGACCGCCGGGTATGACGGGGCGAGCGCCGTCGGACGCGCCCCGCGAGCGGGGCATGTGCACGTGGGCTCGAACAGGATTTCTCAGATGCGCGTGTGGCTTTCGGGGGTGTTGGCGATCGTCGTCTGGGCCGCCGGGGCGCGCGCGGAGAATGCGCCGGCGCCGGCGACCCGGCCGACGGTCCACCTGCTGGCGATCGGCGACTGGGGGAACGGGGGGAAGAGCCAGAAGGAGGTCGCCCGGGCCATGGCCGGCCACGTGACGGCACAGCGGGTGGCCGTCGATGCGATGGTGATGCCGGGGGACAACTTTTACGGCAAGCTCGCGGACGAGAAGGACAAGCGGTGGGTGCGGGACTTCGAGGCGATGTACCCCGTGCCCCAGTTCGGATTTCCGTTCTACCCCGTCGCGGGGAATCACGATTACGAGAAGGACAAGCTCAAGGCGGAGTTGGGGTACGCCAAGGCGAATCCGGCGTCGCGGTGGAAGTTCGCCGCGCGGTGGTACCGGGTGGACCTGCCGGCCGGGTCGGACGACCCGCTGGTCACGCTGCTGATGCTCGACTCGAACAAGGACAAGCTCAAGAAGGACTGGGACGCGGAGCTGAAGTGGCTCGAATATCAGCTCGACAAGACGCCCAAGCTGCGCAAGGACGGCAGCCGGCGGTGGACGGTCGCCGTCGCGCACCACCCGCTGTTTTCGAACGGCAACCACGGCGACAACGGCGTGTTGCAGAAGTCGTGGGGCGCGCTGTTCAAGCGGTACGGGCTGGACGTTTTCGTCGGCGGGCACGACCACGACTTGCAGCACTTGGAGGTAACCGGTTGGCCGATCAGCTTCGTGCAGGCGGGCGGGGGCGGGGCGGGGACGCGGGAGATGCGGCGGGACAACCGGGGCCCGTGGTCCGCGCGGGCGAACGGGTTCGCGCACCTGGAGTTTTCGCCGGAGAAGCTGACGGTGCGGTTTGTGGACAAGTCGGGCAAGCCGCTGCACGCGTTCGAGCGGACGGGCGAGGGGAAGGTGACGGTCGTGCAGCAGGGGCGGACGGACGGGGCGCCGAAGAAGACGTGGGAGCAGCTCAAGGCCGCGGAGGCGCGGTCGGCCGAGGAGGAACGCCTCGAGGCGGAGCGGGCGGGGAAGAAGAAGCCCAAGTCGGACGAGGATGATGATTGAGAAGGGGCTCAAGGCGCGAAAGGTGATTCCCGTTTAGCCGCGACCCGTAGGGCAAGCGACAGCGCCGCCCGCAGGGGAGCGCGGTGGCGCGAGCCGCGCGTGCACCTCACCTTCCGTGCGAATCTGACTCCACAGGAGTCGACGTGTGTGCGTACCACGTGTCTTCCATCTTCGATTCGCTCTGATACGTTCCGGTGGTGCCCGAGCCGGACGTCATGCCCATTCGCGCCCTTCACGTCACGCCGTGGCTCTCGCGGAAGGGCGGGGGTGTGTCGACGGCAATGTGGGAGTACATCGACCACGCGGGCGGAGCCGGTTGGCGCGCGACGGTGGCGGGCGTGCGCGATGCGGATCTCGCGCGCGACACGGCGGGGCGCGGCGCGCCCCTGGTCGCGAGTCGATTGGTCGGGCCGGCGTCGCTTGCGTACTCGGCCGGGTTCGCGCGGCTCCTCGGGGGGATCGAAGGCGTCGACGTCGTGCACGTGCACGGGCTGCGGCACTGGCCGGGGTACGTGGCGGGGCGCGTGGCGCGCGGGCGGGGCGTGCCGCTGGTCGTGTCGCCGCACGGGGGGCTTTACCCGCAGCTGCTGGCGGTCGGGCGGGCGCGGAAATGGCTCACGCGGCCGCTGGATCGGGCGAACCTGCGGCGGGCGGCGCTAGTGCACGCGACGAGCGCGCAGGAGGCCCGGCACGTTCGCGGGTACGGCGTGCGGGCGCCGGTCGCGGTGGTGGGGCTGGGGATCGATTCGGATTCGTACGCGCCCGAGGGCGCGGCCGGGTCTGAGAAGGCGCCCGAGTCTCGCCGGGCGCTCGAAGCGCGGTGGCCCGAGCTCGAGGGGAAGCGGATCCTGCTGCACTTGGGGTTTCTGCACGCGAAGAAGCGGATCGAGCGGCTGGGGTGGGCGCTGTCGCGGCTCGGGGCGGCGGCGGCGGGTTGGCAACTGGTGGTGGCGGGGCCCGACGACGGCCCGGACGGCGCGCGGGTGCGGGCGGCGCTGGGGGACATGACGGCGCGCACGACCTTCACCGGCGCGGTGTGGGACCGCCCGACGAAGCTCGCGCTGCTGCGGGCGGCGGACGTGCTGGCGATGCCGAGCGACTGGGAGAACTTTGGGATCGCGCTCGGGGAGGCGCTGGCGTGCGGGACGCCGGTGATCGCGAGCACGACGGCGCCGTGGCGTGCGGTGGTCGAGCGCGGGTGCGGGTGGTGG
>DATHXE010000163.1:0-1917 GCA_035459845.1 Tepidisphaeraceae bacterium
GCCGATTTGATCCTCAAGATCCGCGCGACCGCTAGTTCGGGCGGCAACGCCGTCTACGCGACGGCGCTGATCTCGCCCCCCGCGCGGCCCGCCCCGATCGGCCCGCCCGGCACGCCGACGAATTTCAAGGCCACGCTCGACGCGGTCGGCTCGCTCACGCTCCGCTGGAAGTGTGCTCACCCGAAGGGCGCGCAGGGCACGATGTACGCGATCGCCCGGCGCATCGACGACCACGGCGCGGGGGCAGGCGGGGCAGGGGGGCAAGGGGGGTTCGTGCCGCTCGGCACGGTCGGGGCCAAGTCGTTCGTCGACGCCACGCTCCCCGCCGGCGCGGCCCGGGTCACGTACGAGATCCGCGCCGTCCGCTCGACCGCCACCGGGTCGGCGGCGCAGTTCCCCGTCAGCATCGGCACGCGGGCCGGCGACGGCGTCACGGCGAGTGCGCTGAACCGCGCGGCCTGATCCGAAAACTGTTCACCACGGAGACGCGGAGGCACGGAGAAGAGAATTAGCCACGGATCGGCACAGATGGTCACAGATTTGATTTCTCATCCGTGTCCATCCGTGACGATCCGTGGCTGACTCGTTTTCTCTTCCCTCTGTGGCCCCGTGCATCTGTGGCGCATTCCGCGTTCGTGCCCGGACGTTCGCCGCCAACGTCGGACGGGCCGCGACGGTCGAGGCCAGATCCCTCGGCGTACCTCGGGATGACAGGGGGGACGGTCGTCGCGAGATCTACCCACTGCCCACTGCCCACTGCCTACCGCCGCCCCTTTCCTTTTAGCTTTATGTTCGGGTAGCCCTTACACTCCCGATCATGGCCAAGACGAAGGTTCAGTTCCTCTGCCGGCAGTGCGGGTCGGTGCACCCGAAGTGGATGGGCAAGTGCCCGGACTGCGGGACGTGGGACGCGCTGGAGGAGTACAAGGCCCCGACGTTCGACGCCCGCGCGGCCGCCGTCGCCGCGCCGGGGAACTCGATGCGCGGGGCCGTCGGGGCGCCGGCGTTCGGCTCGACGCCCGGCGACCTCACGACGGCCGGCGAGGCCCTGCCGCTCGACCAGATCGACGACCACGACCTCGAGCGCCTGCCGACCGGCATCGGCGAGTTCGACCGCATCCTGGGCGGCGGGATCGTGCCGGGCTCCGCGGTGCTGGTGGGCGGCGAGCCGGGGATCGGCAAGAGCACGTTGTTGTTGCAGGTGGCGCGGGATTTGGCCGGCGGAAGAAAGGATGAAGGAGGAAGGATGAAGGATGAGGGGAAGCGCGCCGCCAAGCGCCCTCGCGCGAAGGCCGACGCGAACGAGCCCGCCGACGGCGATCGAACGGCCGCCGCGGTCACAGCGCCCGACGCCTCTGCTCATCCTTCATCCTTCCTCCTTCATCCTTCCCCCCCCAAGGTCCTCTACGTCACCTCCGAAGAATCCGCCCGCCAGACCCGCATGCGGGCCGCGCGGCTCGGCATCGACTCGCCGAATTTGCTGGTGCTCGCCGAGACCAACGTCGAGCGGATCCTCAACCAGATCCACAAGGTCGGCCCCGCCGTCGTGATCGTCGATTCGATCCAGATGATCTACAAGCCGACGCTGCCCGCCGCCCCGGGGAGCGTGACGCAGCTGCGCGAGTGCTGCATGGACCTGGTGTACCTCGCCAAGTCGAGCGGCGTCGCGCTGATCTTCGTCGGCCACGTGACCAAGGAGGGCACGCTCGCGGGGCCGAAGATCATCGAGCACATCGTCGACACCGTCGTCTACTTCGAGGGCGACCGGTTCCACTCGCACCGCATCGTGAGGTGCGTGAAGAACCGCTTCGGCTCGACGCACGAGGTCGGCCTGTTCGAGATGACCGGCGAAGGGCTCAAGGAGGTCACCGACCCCGGGAACCTCTTCATGGAAACCTACGGCCCCGGCGGCCCGCC
>DATHXE010000164.1:0-2384 GCA_035459845.1 Tepidisphaeraceae bacterium
TTCGAGGCCGGCCTAAACTAATCACCGCGGCGCGCCCACCGAACGTGGGGAAGTCCAACCCAACAATCCACTCTCTCTTCTTCTCTGTGCCTCTGTGTCTCTGTGACTATTTCTTCGTCGTATTCTTTACGGCCTTCTTCTTGACCGCCTTCTTCGCCGCGGGCTTGGCCGGCTTCGCCTTGCTCCCCTCCGGCTTGCGCTTGCGGGCCTCCTTCACCACCGCGAGGTACGTCTCGACCCACTTCTTGACCGGCATGTCCCGCACGGCCTCGGCGATCACGTCGAGGGCCAGGTCGTCGACGGTCCTGAAGCGGATGCACGACTTGCCGGCGTCGAGCTTCTTGCCGGTCTTGGCCCACTCCCGCTTGAACCACGCGGAGCGCGGGGTGTCGGTCCCGTCCGCGCAGCCGGAGTAGATCGAGCTCATGTAGAGCGACAGGTAATTTTTCTGCGACGCCAGCGCCGCGAACCCGAGCGGCATCTTCGGGTCGCAGTGGTACCCGTCCGGGAAGATCGCGTGGGGCACGTACCACAGGATCATCCCGTACCCCATCCCCTCGGCGTAGTCGGGGTCGAGGTTCTCGTTCATGACGGCGCGGACGGCTTCGATCGCCTCCCTGCGATCCGACGGGAGCGACGCGATATACTCGGCGACGGTGGCGGCTTTGGATTGCATGGCGCAGTTATTTACCGCGGCCGCGACGGTGCGTTCGACGGGCGAGGTGATGCGCCGCACCGCGATCGTCGCGCGTACTGCGCGATGGCAAGCGCCCCGCGAGCGGGGCGGCTACAAGAGGAATTCATGCACCCCGACGAGATCGAGCGCATCGCCCACCCCGCACCCCTCCCCGACCGCCCCGAGCACGGTCACAAGGGGACGTTCGGCCGCGTGCTGATCGTCGGCGGTTCCGACGAGATGATCGGCGCGCCCGTGCTCGCGGGGACCGCCGCCCTGCGGACGGGGGCCGGCCTCGTGCAGGTCGCGATGCCCAAGTCCGTGCTCGCCGCCGCCCTGTCGATCACGCCCGAGCTCGTCGGACTCGGGCTCGCCGGCGACGCGAAGGTGGATCTGCCCCGGCTGGAGAAGGCGGCCGACGCCGCGGACGCGATCGTCATCGGCCCCGGCCTCGGAAACGCCGCGGGCGCCAAGGCCGTCCTCAAGATGATCGTCGGCCGGTACAAGCCGCTGGTCGTCGACGCCGACGGCCTCAACCTGCTCGCCGGACTGAAGCGCTGGCCCGCCGGCACGTTCAACGCCCAGGCCGTCCTCACGCCCCACCCCGTGGAGATGCGGCGGCTCGCCATGCTCCTGCCGCCCGACCAGGCCGGCGCGTGGGCGAGTGGCGGGAAGATCCCTGCGGATGACGCCGCCCGCGAGGCGATCGCCACGCTCGCCGCCCGCACGTTCGGCCAGGTCGTGCTCTTGAAAGGCCAGCGGACGATCGTCACCGACGGCCGGCGCGTGTACGTCAATCAGACCGGCGACTCCACCCTCGCCAAGGCCGGCAGCGGCGACATCCTGAGCGGCATGATCGGCTGTTTCCTCGCCCAGGGCCTCGACCCGTTCGACGCCGCCACCCTCGGGGCCCACCTGCACGGCCGCGCGGGCGAACTCGCCGGCGCGAAGCTCGGCCGGCGCTCCGCCCTCGGCCGCGACGTCATCGACCGGATCGGAAGCGCGCTCCGCGAGCGCGGCGGGTGACCGGGCCTATTCGCGCTGCGGGCCTACGGCGATCGTCCCCTCCGCCGACCAGAACGGGCGCAGCGCCCCGTCGTCGTTGGGCACGTCGACGAACACCGGGAACGTGCCCGAGTTGCCGTCGGGGGCGATCCCGACGCGCCGGACCACGCCCCGGACGGGCTTGCCCTCGACCGCGCGCACGGCGACGCTCACCGCCTGCCCGGCCTTGACCCGCACGCTGTCCCGCTCGGACACGCGCACCACGAGTCGCAAACGGTTCGGGCTCGCGGCGATCACGAACAGGGGCTTGGCCGCGCCGGCGTCCCCGCCGCCCACGACCTGCCCGAGCGTGCACCCCCGCGCCAGGACGATGCCGTCCGCCGGCGCGAGGACGCGCGTCGCGGCCAGGTCGAGCTCGGCGACCTTCGCCACCGCCCGGGCCTCTTCGATGCCGGCGTCGGCGATGCGGAGCACGGCCTCGGCGGTGCGCACGTCGGCGGCGGCCGCGTCCGCCTCCTCGCGCGACACGGCCGACGCCGCGGACAGGCGGGCCGTCCGCTCCACCTGCATCTTGGCCCGCTCGACGTTCGCCCGCGCCTGCATCATGCCCCCCTCGGCCCGGGCGACCCCCGCCCGCGCCTGCTGCAGCGCCGCCTCGTACCGCTCGGGCGCGACCACCGCCAGCACCTGCCCGGCCTTCACG
>DATHXE010000165.1:0-5536 GCA_035459845.1 Tepidisphaeraceae bacterium
CGGCGCGACCCTGGTCGTGTCAAGTGAGAATGGCGTGGTGTCCGCGGCCGACGACGTGCCGTGGGGCGGTGTCGTCGGCGACGCGCTGCCGTGGCCGGTGTTTCCGCCGGCGAACGTGACGGCGGCGAGCGGCGAGGGGAACGTGGCGACGTTGTGGTTCGACGCGCCGGTGTGGCTCAACGGCACCGGCGGCGGCGGGCCGACGCCGGACGATGCGATTAAGTTCGATGGGGTGGTGCCGTTCTCGGTGATTCAGATCAGCGAGTACGCGCTGCAGTTCATGGTCGGCGGAAGCCTCGGGCCGTGGTCGTCGTGGGCAATCGCGCGGCAGCCGAACTGGATCGGGCCGGACGTCGCGGCGCCGCAGGCGGGGGTGTTTCCGTAGCGTGGGCTACCAGCCCACGAGTCAACAGCCGTATCGGAACCCCAAAGCAATGAAGTGTCCGAGTGCCGGAGAAGAGGTGGTGACGTCTCGGCTGCTCTGCGCCTCTGGAGCGCGGGGCTCGTGCCACTCGCGGGCGTTCCCAAGCGGGACGACGGCGGCGGTCTCGGGCGGGAGAGGACTCGTGGGCTGGTAGCCCACGCTACGGGCGGCCGTCCGGACTCGGCGGTCTCGGCGTCTCGGCGTTCACCCTTCGTGTTCATTCGTGTGATTCGTGGTTCACCTTCTCACGCGTCGCGCCCGACCGCCTTCCCCTCGCTCAGCACGACCTCCTCCCCCTTGTGCCGGATCGTCATTCCCGCGCCCTGCTTGAGCAGGTACGTGGCGCGGCCGTCGGTGATGTCGACCTCCAGCCGCTGGCCGCGGACGGTCAGGTGGAAGGCGAGCTTCTTGACGAACGGGCGGGGGTTGAAGCTGAGCCGGCCGTTGTAGTCGCGCATGCCGGCCAAACCGTAGACCATCGCCATCCACGTGCCGCCGATGCTCGCGATGTGCACGCCGTCGCGGACGTTGCCGCCGACGTCGGCCAGGTCCATCAGGACGGCGTAGCGCAGGTAGCGGATCGCGGCCTCGTCGTACCCGACCTCCATCGCGACGATCGCCTGGATGCACGCGCTGAGCGAGCTGTCGCCGGTCGTGAGCGGGTCGTAGTAATCGAAGTTCCGTTTCTTCTGCTCGGTCGTGAACTCGTGGGCGAGCAGGAACATCGCCAGCACCATGTCCGCCTGCTTGATCACCTGGTAGCGGTAGATGACCAGCGGGTGGTAGTGCAGCAGCAGGGGGAACTTGTCCTTGGGCGTGTTCTTGATGTCCCAGACCTCGCGGTCGAGGAAGCTGTCGTCCTGCGGGTTGATCTTGAGGCGCTCGTCGTACGGGACGTACATCCCGTCGGCCGCCCGCCGCCACTCGGCCGACTCGCCCGGGTCCAGCCGCGTGTTGTGGGCCAGGGCGGCGTACAGGTCCGGCTTGTCGCGCCGCATGTCGTCCACCACGCCCGCGGCGTACCACATGTTCTCGCGGGCCATGAGGTTCGTGTAGGCGTTGTTGTTGACGACCGTCGTGTACTCGTCGGGCCCCGTGACACTGTGGATGCAGAACTTGCCGCCCTGGCGCTCGGAGAAGAAGCCCAGGTCGTACCAGAGCCGCGCCGTCTCGACGAGGATCTCCGCCCCGTACCGGTGCATGAACTCCCAGTCGCCGGTGACGTCGGTGTACTTCTTCACCGCGTAGGCGATGGCGGCGTTGATGTGGTACTGGGCGGTGCCGGCGGCGTAGTAGGCGCTGGCCTCGTCGCCGCTGATCGTCCGCCAGGGGAACAGGGCCCCGCGCTGATTCAGCTCCTTGGCGCGCTCGCGGGCCTTGTCGAGCATGTTGTAGCGGAACATCAGGAGGTTCTTGGCCGTGCGCGGGTCCGCGTAGATCACGAACGGCAGGACGTACACCTCCATGTCCCAGAAGTAGTGGCCCTCGTACGCCTGACCCGTCAGCCCCTTGGCCGGGACGCCCGCGTGCTCGACGCGGCCGGTCGCCTGGAGCAGTTGGAACAGGTTCCACCTAATGCACTGCTGCAGGCGCGGGTGGACGCCCGGGCTGGCGACCTTGATGTCGGCCCGCTCCCAGAACTCGGCGACGACCGCCGAGTGGTCGGCGAGGATCTGGTCGAACCCGGCGCGGACGACGCGGTCGAGCGTCCGCCCCGCCCGCTCGCGCAGCTCGGCGGGCGTCTCGCTGGAGGAGTTGTGGTACGTCAGGTACTTGTAGAACGTGAACGGCTTGCCCGGCTCGGCCGTGATGTTGAACTCGACCTGCCCGCGGTTGTCGATCGCGCACTGCGCCTTGGTCGTGTACTCGTTCTCGGTCTCGACGACGTGGTCCATCCCGCACCCGAGGCGCAGGTCGCTCCGCCGGGTGCGGTACCCCATCAGCACGCGCAGCCCGGCGCACGTCTGCCGCTCGTGCACGAGCACCTGCTCCTTGAACGACTTGGCCAGGCGGGGGTCGTCGTCGGCCCCCGCCGGGGCGGCGATGCCCGGCGGGGCGGCCGCCCCGATGCCCGCCAGCGCCTCCGAGCTCGTCGTGTCGATGATCGCCGCGTGGTTGACCATCTCCGACACGAGCACGACCGGCGCCCGGGCGTTCAGCACCGTCACCTCGTACCGGATCGCCGCCACGTGCCGGTCCGCCAGCGACACCAGCCGCGTGCACTTGATGAGGACCTGCTTGCCGGACGGCGTCTCCCAGAGGATCTCCCGGTCGTGCGTGCCGCGCCGCATGTCGAGCGCGCGCTCATATTTCAGCATCGTCGCGCGGTCGGCCGTGAACGGCTCGTCGTCGACGTACAACCGGACGATCTTCCCGTCCGGCACGTTGACCATCGTCTGCCCGGTCTTGGCGAACCCGAACGCCTTCTCGCCGTACGGGATGGGCCAGGTCTCGTAGAACCCGTTGATGAACGTGCCGTGCAAAAACGACGGGCGGCCCTCGGGGAAGCCGCCGCGCATGCCGAGGTAGCCGTTGGCGACCGAGAACGTCGTCTCGCTGGTCGCGACGAACTCGGGCTCGTACTGCCGCTCGACCCACCGCCAGTCGTCGATGGGGAAGATGAACTCGGGGGGGAGGACGGGGTCGTGCTTGATCATGACGGCTAATGAGGCTTGGTAGCGCTCTTCTCTCGTGGCATGGGTACCCCCGTGAGGTGATACCCGTGTCGAACACCCACAGCGCATCGCGCGCGCGACTCAATCCACCGACCGGCTCCGCGCCGCCTGCTCCGACCCCGCCGACTCGCCCTTCCCCTCGGCGCGCTCCCGGGTCCCCGGCGGCCGCCGCGCGTCGTCGATCGCCGCCGCCTTCCCCCGCCCGACGGCGTCGAGCAACTCTTCCAGGTCGTTGACGACGACGTCCGCCCCGTTCGCGCACAGCGCGTCCCCCTCGCCGTGCCGGTCGATGCCGATCACGAGTCCGAACCCGCCCGCGCGCCCGGCCTGCACCCCGCTGATCGCGTCCTCGACCACGACCGCCCGGCTCGGCCGGACGTGCATCTCCTCCGCCGCCCGCAGGAACCCGTCCGGCGCCGGCTTGCCGCGCAGGCCGTGCTCCTCGATCGACAGCCCGTCCACCCGCACCTCGAACAGGTCCTCGATCCCCGCCGCCCGCAGCACGGGGACGCAGTTCCGGCTCGACGTGACGACCGCCGCCCGGATCCCCGCGCCCAGCACGCGCCGCACGAACTCGACGGACGCCGGGTACGTCTGCACGCGCCCGTCGTCGATCGCCCGCTGCACCAGTTCGTTCTTGACGTTCCCCAGCCCGCACACCGACTCCTCCTGGGGGGACGACGCGGGCGTCCCCTGCGGCAGGTGAATGGCGCGCGACTCGAGGAACTGCTTCACCCCGTCGTACCGCGGCCGGCCGTCCACGTAGTGCTTGTAGTCCGTCTCGATCTCGAACGGCCGGAACGGCTCCCCCGTCCGTGCGCTCCGCTGTTTCAGGTACCCGTCGAACATCTGCTTCCACGCCTCCGCGTGGATTGCCGCCGTCGACGTCAGCACGCCGTCCAAGTCAAACAGCACCGCGTCGAAGTGCTCGGGCGTGATCTCGACCGACACGGGTGTGGACCCGGGCGCAGACGTCGCCTGGCGCCCCGCGGGGGCCGGCTCCGCCGACGCGTTGCAATTCTTGTGGGGCGTCATGCCCGCATTGTGCGGGCCACCGCCCGATCCGGGAAGGTGCGATTTTCATCTCGCCCGCCGCTCCCGAAGTTCAATGCCGTACTTAGCGGTCGCACCGAAGGTGCACGTGACCGTTACCCACCGAACTCCCTCGCGCGCACAGGATCCCCGCACACGTCGACCCGGCGACAGTCGCCCGGTCTTCTCTGCGCCCCCTCGGCGCTCTCAGCGTCTCTGCGGTAAATCTGCTTTCGACCCCTCAAGCCACCCCCGCCCCCTCCAGCGCCTTCCACGGGCCCGTCACCGCCACCGTCATCCCCGGGTTCTGGATGTTGACGAACAGCGTCGTCCCGTCCGGGGAGAACGTCACCCCCGCCAGCTCGCTCGAGCTCGCCACGTTCCGCGCGAACACGTGCACCTTGCCGTCCGGCGTCACCCGCAGCAGCCGGGCGTCCGCCTTGTCCTCGCACGCGAACACGTCGCCCCACGGCGCCATCGTCAGGTTGTCCGCGCTGTCGATCACGCCCGAGTCGTCGCCCTCCACCCACAGTTGCAGCCGCCCCGGCGACGCGCTCTCCTCCGGACGCCCCTCATTTCTGCCCGGCGTGTACTTCCAGATCTGACCCTTCTTGAACCGCCCGCCGTTCGTGCACGCGAAGTAGACCGACCCCCGCCCGTACCACATGCCCTCGCCCCGCGCGAAGCGCGCCGCCTTCAGCCCGTAGAACCCCTGCAAGCGCAAATCGTCCTCCGGCGACTCCACGTCCTCCAGGTCCACCCAGTCCACCGCCATCGCCTGCCCCACGCTCACCGTTTGCGCCCGCCAGTTCCGCGTGTCCAGCGCGCCGGCGTCCCGCACCCGCAGCGCCTGCAACCGCCCGCCCTTGTGCAGCTCGCCCGGCTTCTTCGGGATGAATCGGTAGATCAGTCCGTCGGGCCGGTCTTCCGTCTGGTAGACGATGCCCGTGCGCGGGTGCACGGCGACCGCCTCGTGGTTGAACCGCCCCATCGCCGTCAGCGGCACCGCCTCGACCAGGCCCGAATCGGCCTTCGCCGGCACTTCGAAGTTGTACCCGTGGTCCCGCTCGTACACGTCGTCGACCGTCACCGTCGACTCTTCGCACGTGATCCACGACCCCCACGGCGTCGGCCCGCCCGCGCAGTTCCGCATCGTCCCCAGCAGGCTCGCGAACTGCCGCTCCACCGTCCGCTTGGCCGTGTCGTACACCAGCGTCGTCGTGCCCCCCAGGCACGGCCGTTCGCCGTACCCCGAGTCGTACAAACAGCTCTTGTCGATCTTCGAGATCAGCTTGTCGTCCTTCCCCAGCGGCCCGCGGTCCCGATTGCCGATCTCGAGCTCGTGATTGCACACCAGCACCGTCTTCCCCCCGTCCGCGAATGCGCACATCCCGTCGTGTGCCCC
>DATHXE010000166.1:0-5344 GCA_035459845.1 Tepidisphaeraceae bacterium
GGTTCGGCGGCGGCCCCGGCGGCACCACCACTTTCGGCACGCGCGACGCGCTCCGCGATGTCCTCTCCGTCATCGGCGACCTCAACCTGACGCCGACGTTCACGCTGACCCAGGACCAAAAGGACAAGATCCAGGCCATCCGCGACGACTTCAAGAAGGCCCAGGAGAAGTGGGACGCCGACAACAAGGCCAAGATCGACGAGCTGCGCAACGGCAACGCCGACAACCGCCGCGAGCAGTACCGCACCCTCTACGAGACCCGCCCGAAGTCGGACGAGGTGATCAAGCAGATCATCGCCGTCCTGACCGGCGACCAGGCCAAGGCCGTGGCGACCAAGCAGGCCGAAAAGACCGCCGACGACGAGCGCCGGCGCACGGAACTCATGCAGCGCTTCGGCGGCGGTAACTTCGGCGGCGGCGGCGGCGGCGCAGCAGGTGGCGCCGGTGGCGCGCAGCAGGGCGGTAACCGAGGCGGCCGAGGCGGTGGCAACCGCGGCGGTGGCGCGGGCGGCGCCGGTGGTGGTGGCGCAGGTGGCGCCGGCGCGGGTGGCATCTAATCCCACTTAAAAGCCCACGGAACTGGTTCCGTGGGTTGTGTTTCGCCCCATCTCGGCATGGTCACCTCAGGTGACCAAGTCCCCAAAACTCAGATCTCCATCCCCGAGCGGGCGCGGTTTGGTGACCGCGCCCGCTCATTCCGTTTCCGTTCCCCTCTAGCAACACCGCGCCCGCTTCGGCATAACACCCGGTATGCCGCGCCTTCCCTCCCTCCTCGCACTTCTCCTCGCCCTCCCCGCCCTCGCCGCCGACAAGCCCAACGTCGTCCTCATCTATGCCGACGACATCGGCTACGGCGACCTCTCCTGCTACGGCGCGACCAAGGTCAAGACGCCGAATCTCGACAAGCTCGCCGCCGCCGGCCTCCGCTTCACCGACGCCCACTGTTCCTCCGGCACGTGCACGCCGTCCCGCTTCTCCATGCTCACCGGCGAGTACGCCTGGCGCAAGAAGGGCACCGGCATCCTCCCCGGCGACGCCGCCCTCATCATCGATCACAAGAAGCCCACCCTCCCCTCCACCTTCAAGGCCGCCGGCTACACGACCGGCGCCGTCGGCAAGTGGCACCTGGGCCTCGGCGACGGCCGCGAAAAACTCGACTGGAACAAGGAACTTTCGCCCGGCCCCAACCAACTCGGCTTCGACCACTCGTTCATCATCCCCGCCACCGTCGACCGCGTCCCCTGCGTCTACGTCGAGAACGGCCGCGTCGCCAACCTCGACCCCGCCGACCCGATCCAGGTCTCGTACCAGTACAAGGTCGGCGCGGAGCCCACCGGCAAGGAAAACCCGGACCAACTCAAGGTCAAGCTGACCCACGGCCACGACATGACCATCGTCAACGGCATCTCCCGCATCGGCTGGATGACCGGCGGCGCCAAGGCCCGGTGGGTCGACGAGGACATCGCCGACGTCTTCGCCAAACGCGCCGTGTCGTTCATTGAGAGTAATAAGGACAGACCCTTCTTCCTCTACTTCGCCACGCACGACGTCCACGTCCCCCGCGTCCCCCACGCCCGGTTCGCCGGCACCTCGCAGGCCGGGACGCGCGGCGACGTCGTCCACCAGCTCGACTGGCAGGTCGGTCAGGTCATGGAGACCCTCGACCGCCTCGGCATCGCCGACAACACGCTCGTCATCTTCTCGTCCGACAACGGGCCCGTGCTCGACGACGGCTATGACGACACCGCCAAGCTCAAGGAAGGCCACCCGCAAACGCTCCCGATGATCGACCGCTTCGGCCACACCCCCGCGGGCCCCTGGCGCGGCGGCAAATACAGCCCATACGAGGGCGGAACCCGAGTCCCCTTCATCGCCCGCTGGCCCGCCCGCATCAAATCCCCGGGCACGTCCGCCGCGATGATCTCCCAGGTCGATCTTCTCCACACCGCCGCCGCAATGACCGGCCAAACCCTCCCCGGCGGCGTCGCACCCGACTCGTTCAACGTCCTCCCCGCCCTCACCGGCGACGTGAAGGTCGGCCGCGAGACGCTCGTCGAACAGGGCGGCCGCCTCGCCATCCGTAAGGCCAACTGGAAGCTCATTCCCGACGGCCCCCTCGGCAACCCAACGGCCGCCCCCAACCGCAACCCCGCCGCCGGCGCCGGCAAACCTCAACTCTTCGACCTCGACAAGGACCCCGGCGAAACCACCAACCTCGCCGACGCGAGCCCGGAGAAGGTCAAAGAACTCCGCGACCTCCTCACCCAGATCCGCGACGCCGGCTCCTCTCGCCCCGGGTTCTGATCTCCGGAGACCTCCGCATGCGCTTGCTCCTAATTGCGCTCCTGAGCGCGCCCGCCCTCGCCCAGCCCGCCGCCGACTGGCCCAACGTCGGCAACGACAAGGGCGGCACGCGCTACTCGCCACTGACGCAGATCAACCGCGAGAACGTCGCGAATCTCAAGCCCGCCTGGACCTACCGCGTCGATGACGCCGACCCGGCCAAGAACACCACGATCGAGTGCACGCCCCTCGTCGTCGACGGCGTCATGTACGTCACCACCGTTCGCACCAGGGTCGTCGCGCTCAACCCCGCGACCGGCGCCGAGCTCTGGTCCTACGACCCCTACGCCGACGAAAAGGACGGAACCGTCAAGCCGCGCAACCGCGCTTCGGGAGGAGTGAACCGCGGACTCGCCTACTGGCGCGCCGCCGATACCTCTCGCCTCCTCGTCGGATTGTCGTGCGGGCGCCTGCTCTCCCTTGACCCCAAGACACACAAACCCGACCCGACGTTCGGCACCAACGGCTACGTCGACCTCCGCGAGGGCTACGCGAACGAGCGCGACCTCTCCAAGCTCCCCTACGGCCCCACCAGCGCCCCCGCCGTCTTCGAAAACCTCGTCTTCGTCGGCTGCTCCAACGGCGAGGGCCACCCCTCCGCCCCCGGCGACGTTCGCGCCTTCGACGTCCGCACCGGCAAGGAAGCCTGGCGCTTCCACACCATCCCCCGCCCCGGCGAAGAGTTCGGCGACACCTGGGAAAATGACGCCTGGAAAGACCGCGGCGGCGCCAACCCGTGGGGCGGGTTCACCGTCGACGCCGAGAACGGCATCCTCTTCTGCGCGACCGGCTCGGCCGGCCCGGACTTCCACGGCGCCGGCCGTAAGGGCGATAACCTCTTCGCCAACTGCGTGCTCGCCCTCGACGCCCGCACCGGCAAGCGCCTCTGGCACTTCCAGACCGTACGCCACGACCTCTGGGACCACGACAACCCCTGCCCGCCCGTCGTCTGCACGATGCTCGTCGACTCCAAGCCCACGCCCGTCGTCGCGCAGGTCACCAAGACCGGCTACTGCTTCATTCTCCACCGCAAGACCGGCGTCCCCGTGTTCGGTGCGAAAGACGTCCCCGCACCGGCGTCCGATGTCCCCGGCGAGTTGGCCGCCAGGACTCAGCCTGTCCCCGTCAAGCCCCCGCCGTTCGCGCGGCAGGGCATGTCCGAAGCCGACGTGACCGACCTTTCGCCCGAGGCGCGGCAGCGCGTGCTCGACAAACTCGCCACCTTACGCCACGACGGGCCCTATGCCCCGCCCTCGCTGAACGGCACCGTCGTCAACCCCGGCTTCCACGGCGGCGCCACCTGGTCCGGCGCGTCCTTCGACCCCACCACCCACACATTATATTGCAACACCAACGAGGCCCCGTACGTCGCCACGCTGAAAAAATTCGCCGCGAACGACTACCGCCTCACCGGCTACGGCTACTTCAACGACGGCACCGACACGCCCAAGCTCGGCGGGCAGCAGGGGGGCTACCCCGCCGTCAAGCCCCCGTGGGGCTGGCTCAACGCGATCGACTTGTCGAAGGGCAACTTCGCCTGGCGCGCCGTCCTGGGCGAGTTCCCCGAACTCGCCGCCAGGGGAATCAAAAACACCGGCACCGAGAACTTCGGCGGCACGATCGTCACCGCCGGGGGCCTGGTCTTCGTCGCCGGCACGAAGGACGAACGGTTCCGCGCGTTCGACAAGGCCACGGGCAAGGTGCTCTGGGAACACCAACTGCCGGCGGGCGGTTACGCGACGCCCTGCACTTATATGGTCGACGGCCGGCAGTACGTCGTGATCGCCGCCGGCGGGGGCGGGAAGCCGCGGACGAAGTCGGGCGACGCCTTTATCGCATTCGCGCTGCCGTAGGGTGGGCACTGCCCACCATTTCGCACGCGGATAGCCGCGTCGATTGCGCGAGCGGTGGGCGGTGCCCACCCTACGAGGAGTAAGCCCAAAGTACCCTCTTCCACCATCCGATAACCCTCCCAGCGACCGGTGCGCGCCCGCCCCGTCGTGTACAATGCCCCGGCACAACAGGGCAGTCCGTCCCGCAGCGAGAAGGACCCGTCGCCATGACCCGCCGCCGCCGCATCGCCATACTGACCCTCGCGGCCCTCTCCGCCGCCGCGCCACTCTTCGCCGGCACGACCCCGCCCAAGCCCGCCGTCGCCAAGCCCGCCGCACCCGATCCCAAGGCCGTCGAGACCCTCCTCAAGCAAGGCCAGGACGCGCTCTTCGCGCAGGACTACAAGGCCGCCACCGGCGCCTTCATGGACGCCCTCTCCCTCGACCCGCGGAGCCTCCGCGCCGTCCACGGCCTGGCGCTGGTGCACATGTACTCGGGCGACTTCCCGCGCGCCGGCGCCTACATGGAGCGCGCCTTGGCGATGGCGGGCAGCAAGCCCGACCGCGCGCTGGTCCTGAACAACGCGATGCTGCAGATCGCGCTGAACAACCCGATGCGCGCCCTGAAATTCCTCAAGGAATACGTCGACGCCCACCCCAAGGACGTCGACGAGCCTCTGCTCAACGCGCTGGGCTCCTCGCTCTTCCTCGCCGACGACACCGCCCGCCGCGCCCGGCTGTGGAACGACGCCGCCGACGCGTACGTCCGCTACCAGAAGGTGATCGAGGCCGCCCCCCAACATAAGGGCAAGAAGCTCTGGGGCGTCGAGTGGCTGCCCGCGGCCGAGGCCGACAAGCGCATGGCCGCGATGAAGAAGGCCCAGCAGGAGGCGGGCAAGGTGGGCGCCGAGACCGACAAGGCCGAGGACCGCGTGCTCACCGCCCGCCGCCGCTTCGGCCAGGTCCGCGCCGCCTACCAGCGCGGCAACGCGACGCAGGTCGAGATGAACGTCGCCAACAACGTGCTGACCGACGCGCTGGCCGAGTTTCAGAAGCTCGCCAAGGACTACGACGCGGCCGTCGAGAAGATCATCCGCCCGACGTTCCCGCGCGTCCTCACGCCCGTCGCGATCGACGACGTCACCCCGCCCGCCGCCGGCGTCACCGGC
>DATHXE010000167.1:0-2593 GCA_035459845.1 Tepidisphaeraceae bacterium
GAGCAGGTACACGAGCGCGTCCGATCGCTTCCCCTTCCCGATCTGCGGCCCCGCCATGATCAGCGGCACGCCCGCGCTGTGCTCGTACACGTTCTGTTTGCCCAGCAGCCCGTGCGACCCCAGCGCCAGCCCGTTGTCGCCCGCCAGGATGATGATCGTGTTCTCGCGCTGCCCGGTCTTGTCCAGCGCCTCCAGGATCCGCCCGATCTGCGCGTCGGTAAACGAGATCGACCCGTAATAGTCCGCGATCTCCTTGCGAACCGCCGCCTCGGTCCGCGGGTGCGGCGTCAGCTTTTCGTCGCGAATCCCCAGCACGCCCGTCTCCGTCGGCGGCGTCGGCATGAAGTTCTTCGGCAGGTCGACCTTCGCCGGGTCGTACATCGACGCGTACGGCTCGGGCGATGTCCGCGGGTCGTGCGGCGTCGTGAACGCGACCCACAAAAACCACGGCTGCTCGCGCTTCTCGGTGCGCTCGGACTGCTTAACGAGGAAATCGACCGCCGCGTCTGCAAAAATCTCCGCGCTCCACCGCTCGACCGTCCGCTTCGCCGGGTTCACCTTCCCGTCCGCGATCTCGGTCAGGAGGATCTTCTTCTGGTCCGACATCCCGCCCATGAACGAGTCGCGGGACGACTGGAAACTGTGCGCCAGCGCCGCCGGCCCGTTGTGCCACTTGCCCACCTGGTGCGTCCGGTACCCCGCGTCCTTCGCGAACGTCTGCGGCCACGTCGGCACGTTCGCCGGCTGCTCCGGGCACCGGAACAACGTCCGGCCGGTGAGGATCGCCGCCCGGCTCGGCACGCAGATCGCGCCCTGCATCCCGCCCATGATGTGCGCCCGCGTAAACACCGTCCCCTGGCTCGCCAGCGTGTCGAGCGCCGGCGTCTTCACCGCCGGGTTCAGCACCCCGATCGCGTCCGGCCGCTGGTCGTCGGTCAGCAGGAACAACACGTTGGGCCGGCGGGCCTCAAGCGCGGACGCGCACCACGAAAACGCCGAGGCACACAGGAGGATGAAGCGGATTCGAAGCATCGATGCGTCCTCGTGTAAAGACTGACGTCGCGCCGCGCGCGGTCCGGGTGCCATGCCCTCACGAGCCGCAAGGTGTCCTGGTCGCAAAGACGCGAATCCGGCTCGGGTGGGCATGCCCCAGCGGCGTTCGATTGGAAAACGAACACCTCTGGGGCATGCCCACGCACCGCGACTACGACCTGATCGCGAACGACGGTTTCCGGCGCGGTGCGAGGGCATGGCACCCAACGCACTCATGACAACCAAACTTCCGCTACCCCACCGCCATCAGATACTCGCACAACACCCCCGCATTCTCATTAAACAACCGACAACTGATCCGCCCGTCCTTGTCCAGCCATCGCCCCTTCTCGTCCAGCGCCGCGACCGCCACCGCCGCGCGCTCCTCGAGCTTGCCCGTGACCGCCGGCTTACGATCCGCCGCGGCCTTCTGCTTCGTCCGCGCCTTGTCGCGTCCGGCTACCTTGACGACCTCGTAGTATGCCCGGGCGTCGGCCACGTTGTACTCGCCCTGAAACCCGTAGTGCGTCGGCAGGTCGTCGTCCGTGTAAACGACCTCGTACCGCGTGTTCATGTACAGCGGCTTGTTCGTGTTCAGCTCGTAGAACCGCGACCACCGCCCGTCCTTGAGCCTGACCTTGTCGAGCCATTCCAGGGCCGCGGGGATCGGCGCGAGGTACTTCTCGTCGCCGGTGTGCAGGTAAAGGTCCGTCAGCGCCCGGACGACGCCCGCCGACTCGTGCGTGCAGACCGCCGGCGGCTCGAACTTCCGCGCCCACGCCGGGCGCATGTCGGCCGGGTTGTACTGCTGCGCCCACGCCGGGTGCGGCGCCGGCAACTGCGCCAGCAGCAGGAAGTCGCCCGCCCGCTTCGCCGCCGCCAGGAACCGCTCGTCCTTCAGGCGCGTGTGCGCCTCGAGCAGCAGCTCCATGCAGTCGGCGTGGGTGTTGTCGTTGAGCGTGTAGTGGAACCAGTACTCCTTGATCCGCGGGAGCTCGCGCCAGTCCTTCGGGACAGTCGCCTGCTTGACCGGCAGGTCGGCCGCGTTCCGCGCCTGGCCCATGTACGCCTGGGGCACCGCGCCGATCGGGTACTGAGCGCGGAGCAGGCCGTCCAGCGCGTACGTCAGGGCGGATTCGAGACGGCCCGCGCGCTCCCGGTCGGCGTCGGCGGGAAACGGCCCGCGCGTCACGTCGATCAGGAACTGCGTCGCCGACTGGGTGACGTTGTCGTCGAACGTGGTGATGTTCTTGAGCTTCCCGGGCCCCCCGCCCTTTTTCGCCAGCGCCCGGCGATACGACCGGTCCGCGACCGGGTTGAAATCCACCATGTAGTGCCACCCGCCCGACTCGAGCTGCCCGTACGCCAGCGCGTCGGCCGCGGCGCGGGCCGCCTCCAAGTGCGCCGGGTCCTGCGTCGCCCGATACGCCCGAAGGAACGTCTGCCCGACCGCGGGCGTCCCCGGCGGCTGCACCCAGATCTGTGTCGCGGTCGCCTTTCCCTCCCCCCGCCGGTCCTTCAGGTCCGCCGAGTACGACCACAAATACCCCCCGTGCGTCGC
>DATHXE010000168.1:0-8628 GCA_035459845.1 Tepidisphaeraceae bacterium
GGCCAGGGCGGGCTCGCGGACGTAGCGGCCGTCGGTGGGGATGGCGACGCGCTCGAAATTGCCGGCGAGCCAGTTGAGGTCGTGGGCGAGGCGCGGGTTGGTGACGGGCTTGCCGTGGCCGGTGAAGGCGGTGCGCGGGTGCAGGGCGGCGAGCTTGCGGACGCTGTCGGTGGCGAGTTGCCAGTCGGTGGTGAAGTAGGTAGGCGGGCCGTGCATGACGTACTTCTCGCTCAGCACGCCCGAGAGCGATTCCTGCTTCTGGGTGACGAATGCGTCGCCGGCGATGAGGGTGCCGTCGGTCTCGCGCCAGAGGGAGACGTGGCCGTGCGTGTGGCCGGGCGTGGGGATCCAGCGCCAGAGCGGGAGGTGGGGGACGGAGCCGTCGACGGGGAGGGCGGAGATGTGGGGGCGGAAGTTGTAGGCGTGTTTCGGGAAGAGCGGGGCGCTGCGGGCCATGAGGCCGCCGCCGACGGACGGGTCGGGCGGCGGGTAGTCGGAGTGGCCGGTGAGGTAGGGCATTTCGAGCTCGTGGGCGTAGACGGTGACGCCGGGCCAGAGCTTGAGCAGCGCGGCGAGGGAGCCGACGTGGTCGAAGTGGCCGTGGGTGAGGACGATGCACCGCGGGGGTTGCCAGCCGAAAAGCTGCTCGGCCATCTTGATGATCTTGCCCGCGTGCATGGGGATGCCGGCGTCGACGAGGACCCAGTCGCGCTCGCCGGGCGTGCCGACGAAGTAGCAGTTGACCAGCACCGTGCGCAGGCGGTGGACGTCCGTCGGGAGGTTGAGGACGTCCTGGTCGGTCAGCCGGCGGTGCGGGGAGAGGACGGCGGGCGTGCCGCAGGCGATCGTCTCGGACGTCGGGGTGGCGGTGTGCGTGGTCGTGGTGGCCATAGTGACGTCGAGGATAGCGCGGCGGCAGGTCGCGCGCGAGCGCGCGAAATGAGGCGGATTTCGCAAGAAACGGATGAGTCGGGTTCCGCGTCTTCGTTCGGCCGTGACCCGCAGGGCAAGCGACAGCGCCGCCCGCAGGGGAGCGCGTCGGGCGCCCCGAACGGACAAGCCCGCAATTCCACGACGACCCGCCCCGACCACGTCCCTCCCCGTCGCGCGGTATCACCGTCGGAGAAGCTCGTCCATGACCTCACGCGTTATTCCCCTGCTCGCCCTGACGTTCGCAACCCTGCAAGCCCGAGCCGGCGCCCCGCTCGATCCGGTCCTGCCCGAGAAGCCCGACGTCGTTGCCAAACTCGCCGCGCTCAAACCCAATCAGGCGATCGTTCTCGGCAAGGCGGCCGTGGTCGGGGAATTCAACGACACGGCCCGCAAGTACGATTTGCAGAAGAACGGCCCGTCGGGGCGGGATTACACGATCAAGTTGTGCTGGGCGCCCGAGCGCGCGCGGGCGTTGTTCTGCGGGGCGAACCACGGCGTGCCGCACCGGCTGAACGACGTGTGGGAATTCGACTTGCCGTCGCTGACCTGGGCGATGATCTATGCGCCGGACCTGCCGCGGGGGTACGGCGACCTGGGAAAGGACACGTCCGATGTGGAATTCAAGGACGGGGTGCTGATCACCAAGCGCGGCGGGCCGGCGGTCATCGCGCACACGTGGTGGGGGCTGACGTACGACCCGCGCGCGAAATGCCTGCTGTTCATGAACACGTGGGTGACGAACCAGAAGAAGGCGGTCGAGGCGCTGGGCGGGAACCCGGCCGAGCTTTACGCCGGCACGCCGATGTGGGCGTTTTACCCGGCGACGAAGCAGTGGCGGGCAATCAAATCGCCGGCCCCGCACCCCAAGGCGATCTTCGGCGGAATGCTCGAGTACGTGCCCGAACTGTCGGGCAGCATCTGGCACGCGAACAACTGGCAGATGCAGGGGACGTGGCTGTTCGACACCGACACGGGCGGGTGGAAGGAACTCAAACCCAACGGCGACGGGAAGGCGTTCGCGGCCGAGTCGCCGCAGCCCGAGCAGATCGCGTGCTACGACCCGGGGCGGAAGATCGTCATCGCCCAGCGGCAGCACGACACGTTTCACTTCGACCCGCAGAAGAACACGTGGAAGAAGACCGTCGCCGCGGACAAGGACGACGCCAGCACGCCGGGCGGCCACGATGCGCGGTCGGTCATGTACCACGACCCGGCAAGCGGGCACGCGCTGCTGGTGGAGTACGCGACGAACACCGTATGGGCCTACGACCCGGACGCCACCCGGTGGGCGAAGCTCGCGCCCGACGGCGACCCGATGCCCAGGGGCGGGAAGCGGTTGGCGTACTTCGATCCGGCGCAGAACGTGCTGGTGGTGATCGATCGGACGACGGTGTGGGCGTATCGGTATCGGGGGAAGTGAGCGATCGCTCCCGCCGGACGCAATCGGATGAACCACGCAACCGCGGGCTTCCGCCGGCGGCTATCATGTGTGCTCGGGGGCGCCCTCACCGCGTCGGCGCGTGCCAGATCTTCCCGAGCGGGATGTCCAACTCGTCGAAGGGCGGGAATCGCACGACCTGCTCGTCCCGCCCCTCGCCGGCCGCGACGTACTTGCCGTCGACCAAGCGCCAGGCTCGTGCCGTGCGCCCCGCCGGATCTACGATCCAGTAGTGCGCGACGCCGGCGGCCTCGTACTGCTCGAACTTGTCGACCTTGTCGATCGTCTCGCTCGACGGGCTGAGGATCTCGACGCAGACGTCGGGCGGGCCTTCCATCGCCTTGCGCCCGACCAGGTGCTGGCGCGACTTCTGGAAGTAGATGATGTCGGGCCGGCGGACGTCGCGCGGGCCGAAGATCGTGTCGACGTCGCCGTAAAGGCGACCGAGGTCGTGTTGGAGAATGTGATTCCCCAAGATGATCGACAGCATCTTCTCAACGTACGAGTGATCCGGGATCGGACTCGGGCTCACGGCCACCTCCCCGTCGACGAGTTCGAGGCGCACGCCCGCCGGGTCCTCGCCGAGTTCGATGAACTGGTGGGCGGTCATCTTGATGGTGCTGACGATCGGCATGGCTGCGACTCCGGACCCACATCATACCCGACCGGGTCGAATCAATTCACCTGACGGAGCGCCTCTGCCACGTCGTCAGTTCGGGCGGGGCCGGAAACAACGACGGCAAACCCCCGCGGCCTCGGCTGGCTGCGGCGCCAGGCCCTGACTACCTCTCGGCAGATGAGCGCGACCGACGCCACCCCGGCAACGATCGCACCGTAACGGGCGCCGGCCGCCAGTTCCTCATCGACGCCCTTGCCGGGCACCAACACGAAGCAGACCGGGGCTACGAAGCCGACGAGCGAGGCTAGCGCGCCGAGCACGACCGGCAGAGCGCTTTTTGTCGTTCGGAGCAGCCGTGCGACGATAGCGGTGACCAGCGCAATCATGGCGAGCGGGAAGCAAAACCCCTTGAGGTACGTCGAAACCGTGAGCCAGTGCACTTCGATCACTTCGGCCTCCCGCCTCAATTCACCTGATGTGCCGGCTTCGGCGTGTCGTCGTGAATCGTCTGCTGCTTGGGCTGATGCCCGTCGAAGCTGAACAGGATCATCTCGTCGTCGATCCGCGCCTGTAAATGCACCGGGCGGCCCCAGACCTTGTAGATGTTCTTCATCGTCTCGATCGCGTACTTGATCTCGACGTCCAGGCCGTTGTGCTGGTGGGCCAGGTACAGCTCGCCGCGGTTGTGGTAGTTGCCGTCGACGACGTAGACGAACGGCTGGCCCATGTTGGTCAGCTGGTAGAGCATCGTCTGCTTGATGCGGTGGGGGTCGCGGCTGAGGATGCGGAGCTGGCCGGTGTGGGGGTCGCGGCCGTACTGGTAGAACTTGTGCTTCTCGATGAACTCGGGCGTCATGAACTCGTCGATGAACGTCAGATCGTTGTAGACCCGGCGGACCTCGAAGATCTTATCGCGGCCGAGGCCCAGGCCTTTGTCCCACTTCTTCCGGGCCCCGAGGTCGTCACACTCCTCGTACTCTTTGCCGAACTTGCCCTTGTTCCACCGGTCCTCGATGTCGCGGAACATCTCGACGCCGATCTTGTACGGGTTGAACCCACCGGGCGGCATGTGGACGGTGCCGGAGTGGTGGTCGGCGTAGTCGACGACCTCACTGGCCTCGACGAAGTGCGTGGTCATCAGCTTCGAGTGCCAGTAGGTGGCCCAGCCCTCGTTCATGACCTTGGTCATCCCCTGCGGCGCGAAGTAATAGGCCTCCTCGCGCACGATCGACAGGCAGTCGACCTGCCAGTCTTCCAGGCGCGCGTGTTCGAGCAGGTAGAGCAGCACATCCCGCGTCGGGCGGGCGGGGGTGCTGTGGCGCCGCTTGGCGGCCTCGTCGCGGTTCTTCTTCGCCTCGGCCTCCAGCGCGGCCTTGGGGTTGATCCACCGATCCATGTAGTCCTTGGCCCGGTAGCGCGTGACGTCGGGCGTCTGTCGGCTGGGCTCGACCGGAGCCGTGTCGACCGGGCCGCGGTTCATGAACATCGAATACGGGTCGATCAGGTGTTCGATCGACAGGCAAGTGTCCATGAACTTCTCGACGACGTCGTACCCGTGCTTCTCGACGTGCCGGCGGACCCGCGTCGAGTGGTTCGCCATCTCGTCCATCATTTTGCGGTTGGTCTTGCTGAACCAGTAGTTGCACTTGAAGAAGTCGGAGTGGGCGTAGACGTGGGCGATGACCAGCTTCTGGTCGACCAGCGCGTTGGACTCCTGCAGGTAGGCGTAGCACGGGTCGTTGTTGATGACCATCTCGTAGATGCGCCCGAGGCCGTAGAAGTGCTGCTTGCGGAGGCGCTCGTATTCCATGCCCCAACGCCAATGCGGGTACCGCTGCGGGAACCCGCCGTACGCGGCGATCTGGTTCATCTGCTCGTAGTCGCACATCTCGAAGATGACGTTGTAGAAGTCGAGCCCGTACGAGCGCGCCTGCTCGCGGATCTGCTTCTTCGCGGCGAGCAACTCGGCGGGAAATTCGGCGAGATGGTGGGAAGCCATGGGGACGTCTTCTCCTGACCGATTCTAGCGCGGGGGGCGGGCGGAGACCTTCATAGCCGCCGGCGGAAGCCGCCGGTTGCGTGGCAGTCCAGACGGCATTCAATCACCCGAGACGCTTCCGTCCGCGAGTTTGATCGTCTCGACCGAGCGGACCCGTGACAGCAGGATGATGCGGAGGCGGCGTTGTTCGGGCGGCGCGCAAGGGTCCGACGACACACCTACAAGTAGTTTGTCCGCCGTGACGATGCCGCGGCCGGGCGTACCGAGGACGAAGCTCTCGCCGTCGTCCAAGCTGATGCGCAACGGCACGTAAGGCGTTCGGAAAATCGACTCTTCGAGTTGCTTAGGCGACATGGGCGGATCCTGTCGATGTGCGGCGTTTTAGACCGCATCACGAATTTCATCGGGGCTTACGCGGTCGGCGCTCGCGCGAAGACGGCGGCCGATCGAGTACTTCGGCCAAGACGATGTTAGGGAAGGAGACGAGGCGGTATCCGACGCCGAATCGTGACGCCGGCAAATCGTCCTTCAAGATCAGGGCGAGCCCAGAGGGCTGCGCCTGCTCGCGCCGCCGGATCAAGACCTGGTCACCACTGGCCAGCGTGAGCCGGATCGGCTGGAACGGCTGGTGGTCGAGCATTTCTTCGATTTCGCTGGGACTCATGAGTTTTCTTCGCGGGAATCGTCCTTCGAGATCGTCCACATGAGTGAGCAGCCGATCGTGCCCAGCGCGACGAGCAGTCCGCTCCCACCCAGCCATCGCGTGTGCGTCCACTCACTCAAAACGAGCAGTGTGAGGCCACCGAGCGCGCCGCCGCACACGATCAGTCCCTCGAGTACCGTCAGGCGATCACGTACCAATCGCCGCCGCATCAATGCCCCTTCCCGAAAAACGTCTTCAGCGAATCATAAATGTCGTCCTTCGAGTTCACCCGGCTGGTCAGCACCTTCTCGTGGTTGCGCAGGTGCTCGTGGAGGACGTTGATGAAGTTCCCGCTGCCGTACGCCGAGGCGACCTGGCAGTAACCGAACATGTTCGCGACCGGGAGGAGCTGTTCCTTGAGGAGCTTCACGCAGTCGCGTGAATCCGCCTCGGAGCTGTTGTCGCCGTCGGAGAAGTGGAACAGGTAGATGTTCCACTCGTCGGGCGAGTAGTGGGCGTCCAGCAGCTGCTTGCACGTGCGGAAGGCGCTGCTGATCTTGGTGCCGCCGTCCTCTCGCAAATGGTAGAACGTGTGCTTGTCGACCTCCTTGGCCGACACGTCGTGGACGATGTAGCGAGACTCGATGCCCTCGTAATTCTTGCGGAGCCAGGTGTCGATCCAGAAGGACTCGAGCCGCACGAGCTCCTTCTGCTCCTCGCCCATCGAGCCGCTGACGTCCATCATGAAGATGATGACCGCGTTGCTCTGCGGGCTTTTGACCTCCTTCCACGAGCGGAACCGCATGTCCTTTTTCTGGGGGATGATGACCGGGTCTTCGGGGTCGTAGTCGCCGACCTGGATCTGGCGCTTGAGGGCCTCCTTGAACGACCGCTTGAAGTGGCGGAGCGAGTTGGGGCCGACCCGGCGGAGGGACGAGTACTTGTCGCGAACCGTCGTGATCCGGTGCTTGCCCTTGGGCTCGATCCGCGGGAGCTTGAGCTCCTCGGCGAGGATGTCGGCCAATTCGTCGAGGGAGAGGTCGACCTCCATGAGGTGCTGGCCCGGATCCGTCCCCCCCTGGCTACCCTTGCCCTTGCCGACGGTCTCGCCCTCCTTGCCGTCGCCGGCGCCGACGCCCTGCGAGTTGTCGCCGTACTTGAAGTGGGGCAGCTCGATCCCGCGGACGGGGATGGAGATCAGGTGCTTCCCCTCCTTGCCGATCAGCTCGCCCTTGGAGAGGAACTTCCGCAGGTCGTCGCGGATGCGACCCTTGACGATCTGCCGGAACCGCTGGTGGTCTTTTTCGATCTTCAACACCATGGCGAGCACACTACCTGTTTAGCCGCGACCCGACGGGCGAGCGTCAAGCGAGCCCGCAGGGGAGCGCGTTTCGCGCGGTCAACTCAAGTCGGCCTCCGCATCGCGATCACCAACCCGAACAGCAGGATGACCGCCGACCCGCCGATGCCGATCGTGGTCCCGACGATCGCCTCGTTGCGCGAGTCGATCGGGTTCATGACCAATCGTTCCTCGCCCGCGGCCACCGGCTGGGTCGTCGCGGGGCGCTCGCCGCCGCCGGCGCGCAACCCGCCGACGCCCCAGACCGGGTCGGTCAGCCAGAAGAACAACATGCCCAGCAGCCCGGCGAAGGCGAGGCTCAAACCGCTTTTTCGTTTCTCTCGATCCATTCGTGGTCAGTCGTCAGTGGTCAATGGCCGTTGCTAACACGTTCACTTCGAGCCCGCGCCGAGGTCCACGGGCCGGGTCGTCGGGACGAACACCTGACCCGTCCGCACCATCGTCTCGGACCGGTCGGGGCCCTGGACGATCAGATGGTCGCCCTCGACCCAGAACGCCAAGCCGCCGACGACGCCGAACGGCTGGCCGGACGGGTGCTTCCGCACCTCGTACGGCGCCTCGTGCACCGTCGCCGGGTCCACGCGCGAATCGCCCACGCGCCACCGCCCGGTCCTCACCCACCCGTCGGGCGTGACCGTCACGACCGCCCGGTCCGGGTCGGGCTGGTTCAGCCGCGGCGTCACGTCTTCCATCCACGTCCCGGACCACGCCGTCCGCGGGTCGGCACACCCGACGGTGCCCAGCACCACGATCACCGCAAGTAGCGCCTTCAACGCTTCACCTCTTCTCTGCGACCTCTGCGCCTCTGCGGTGGACCCGCGAATGGTCAATCGTCCTGCTTCGAGTCGCCCCGCGCGAAGATGCTCGCGACGTAGTTCAACACGTCGGTCGCGCTGGTCTCGTTGTACCCGAAGTACTTGATCAGCCGCTGCTTCACCACGTCGATCTTCTGCTGCGTCTCGTCGTCGACGACCGTGCTCACCAGGTTCTTGAGCTTGATCGTGTCGCGCTGGTCCTCGAACAGCTTGAGCTCGAGCGCCTTGAGCAGCCGGGCGTTCGTGTTGTACTCGAACTTTTTCCCGTCCAGCGCCAGCGCGCCGATGTAGTTCATGATCTCCTGGCGGAAGTCCTCCTTGCGGCTCTCGGGGATGTCGATCTTCTCCTCGATCGACCGCATGAGGCGCTCGTCCGGGTCTTCGTCGCGGCCGGTGTACCGGTTGCGGACGCGCTCGTGCTGCGTGTACGCCCGGACGGACTCGATGTAGTTGGTGGCCAGGCGCTTGATCGCGTCCTCGTCGGCGCTAATCGCCCGCTGCACCTCGCCCTTGAGGATGTCCTCGTACTCTTCGCGGACGACGGCGAGCAGTTCCTTGTATTCCTTTTTGAGCTCTTCGTCGGTGATCAGCGAGTGGTGGCTCAGGCCCTCTTCCAGCTCGTTCATGACCATGAACGGGTTGATCGCCTTGTCGAGCTGGGCGTTGTGGCTGACCAGCGCATTGCTGATCTTGTCCTGGATGTAGCGGGGGGAGATGCCGCTCATGCCCTCGCGCGGGGCCTCCTCGCGCAGTTCCTTGATCGAGTCTTCGGTGAACCCGGGAATCTGCTTGCCGTTGTACAGCTTGAGCTTCTGGAGCTT